>JAIXUZ010000273.1 GCA_027483285.1 Bacteroidota bacterium | reverse complement strand
TATACACGGCCAGAATATTACTTTAACCAAGAAGCAGTTGCTAGACGAAAAGGATATGAAGTTGCTTAAAAGGCAATTGGGAGGTTTACGCTTAAAATATACTGAAAAGGAGTTGCGGTATTATTTTTTACTAGGAAAAATAGATGTTTCTGAATTTTATGCAGAATACCTTAAATATAGCTTTTTTGATGTAAATACAATGTTATGTAATTTGGTTTTTGCAAATTATGATGTAAAAAAATTAAATAGTAATACATTGATTGACTTTTTATTTAAGTATTGGAATGAATCATTTATAAATCTAAATTATTATCATATAGGCTTATATAAGGCAGTTAAAAAATCGCCTTTCTATGGTAAATTAGGTTTAGTGAGAAAGATAAAATTCACGCTCAAATGCTGCATAAATTTTTCTAATGAAAAAAAATAGACTAACCCTGTTGTTTTTAGAATGTATCAAGCAGAAAACCATTAAATTTGCCTGTCATATTTTAAAATTAGCGTGATAGCTGTATTTTAGATTTTTATATAAATTGTTATGTCAGATATTACAGTTGGAATTATTGGATATGGATACTGGGGGCCCAACCTTGTCAGGAATTTTGCTGGTGCTGCTGGTTGCCGTGTTAAGTGGGTTAGTGACTTTAGCGCCGACCGTTTAGCAATTGCTAAAAAGCAATTCTCGTTTTTATCAATAACCCAAGATTATCTGGACTTAATCAATGACCCAGAAGTTGATGCCATAATTATAGCTACCCCTGTTTTTTCTCATTTCAAACTTGGTAAAGAGGCACTTAACGCGGGCAAGCATGTGTTAATTGAAAAGCCATTAACATCATCAGTTGCTGAAGCTGAGGAACTTAAAAACCTTGCTGAACAAAAAGGCCTTTTATTAATGGTAGACCATACCTTTTTGTACACAGGAGCGGTGCAAAAAATTAAAAACCTTGTTGATACTGATGAAATTGGGGCATTACAATACCTAGACTCTTCTAGGATAAATCTTGGGCTTTTTCAACCCGATATTAATGTTTTGTGGGATTTAGCCCCTCATGATATTTCAATCTTATCATTTATCAATAGTGAGATTCCTGTCAGTGTTAATGCTACAGGTATTTCTCATACCCACAATGGGATAGAAAATGTGGCTTATTTGACACTTAATTTCCAGTCTAATTTTATTGCCCATTTTAACTGTTCGTGGTCATCTCCTGTTAAAATACGTAGCATGTTGATAGGGGGAGATAAAAAGATGATTGTATTTAACGACCTTGAACCATCAGAAAAGGTAAGGGTGTATGATACAGGGTATGATATGAAAACTGTAGAAGAGAAACACCGCATTTTGGTTGACTACAGGGTGGGAGATGTTTACATTCCCAAAGTCAGCCCCAAAGAAGCACTTGCAGGTTTGGCAGCTGATTTTATAGGCTGTATAGACACTGGTAATAAACCAGTTTCTAATATAGATTTAGCTATTTATGTAGTTAAAGTTTTGGAGGCTGCGCAAAAATCAATTAAAGATAACGGACGCGAAGTAAAAATATAAGTTGATGGAAGTTTTAAATGTGCAAAACGACAGGCATAGCCTGGTAAACGTAAAGGTAGGTACTAATGTTAAAATATTTAACTGGGTAAATGCTTATGGCTGCGAAATTGGAGATAACTCTAAAATTGGAGCTTTTGTAGAGATACAGAAAGGCGCTTTTATTGGTAAAAACTGTAAGATATCAAGTCATACTTTTGTTTGCGAAGGTGTACATATTGAAGATAATGTATTTATAGGCCACAACGTAACATTTATAAATGATATTTTTCCGCGTGCTGCCAATGCAGATGGCAGTTTACAAACCGAAGCGGATTGGGTATGTGTGCCTACCTATATTAAGAAGGGAGCCTCGCTGGGTTCAAGTGTTACTGTGCTTTGTGGCGTAACAGTAGGTGAGGGGGCTATAGTAGGAGCAGGTTCTGTAGTTACTAAAGATGTACCACCAAATACAATTGTAGCAGGAAATCCTGCCAGAATTATCAGAAAAACAGACAATTAATTATTTCTAATATGAGCCAAGTAGTTGATACAAAGAAAATACCCTGCCTTGATTTAAAAGGCCAGCACCAACAAGTAAAGGCTGAGATATTTGAAGCGTTTGAAAGGGTTTATGAAAATACTGCATTTTCAGGTGGGCCATTTGTTGAGGAATTTGAAAAAGCCTTTGCCGCATATTGCGGTACTAAATATGCTGTAGGCCTTAGTAATGGCACTGTTGCTTTGCAATTGGCTATGCAGGTATTAGGAATAGGGGCAGGCGATGAGGTAATAATACCAGCCAATACATTTATTGCGTCTGCATGGGGCCCATCGCATGTTGGTGCAACCCCTGTTTTTATAGATTGCGAGGCTGATACCTGGGAGATTGATCCTGCAAAAATTGAAGCAGCTATTACTCCTAATACTAAAGCTGTAATTGGAGTTCACCTTTATGGTCAGCCTTTTAATATAGAAGCTGTGCAAGCTATATGCAAAAAGCATAATCTGTTTTTGGTAGAGGATGCTGCCCAGGCACAAGGTGCTAAATATAACGGACAAAATATAGGTGGCTTTGGCGATATTGCATGCTTTAGCTTTTACCCCGGTAAAAACCTGGGTGCATGTGGTGAAGCCGGAGGCATAACTACAAACAACGAAGAATATTATAAGCATCTGCAAAGCCTTAGAAACCATGGTAGTGTGGTACGTTACTACCACGATGAGATTGGTTATAACTTCCGTATGGGTGGATTAGAAGGTGCTTCGCTTTCTATTAAGTTGAAGTACCTTGACAGCTGGAACAACCGCCGTAGGGATATTGCCAGTATGTACCACAAGGGTATTACTAACCCTAAAATTAAAATGCAGTCCCAACCTGCTTTTGCCGACCCTATATACCATATTTTTGTTGTAACAACCGATGAGAAAGAGGCATTTGTAAAGCATCTTGCTGATAATAATATTGTGGCCGCCTTTCATTACCCTATACCATGTCATTTGCAAAAGGCATATACCCATTTAAACTACAAAATAGGAGACATGCCAAACTCAGAATACCTAGCAGCGCATTGTGTATCGTTACCAATGTATGCAGAGCTTAGTAATGATGATGTGAACACAGTAATAAGTGTAGTTAATTCATTTTAATAGAGTATTTTTGCAATTGAAAAGCCCCTGAATATTCAGGGGCTTTTTTATATTTTAATACACTATTTATGTACTAAATACTGCAGATTTATTAATACTTACCCTTGCGGATAATAGTAATAATAAGCCCTATGCCCAGTATACCTGCAAAAATGTAGCCGCCTATACCTATTACTGGTATGTTGTGCCATTTTGGTGGAATGTCTGACCTTATAATAAGCGACGAGGCAATAATCATAGATGATAATACAATTGCCAGCGATAAACGATTGGTTACGGTATCCATCTCGTTTAAGAATGGTTCAATCTCTTTCAGCTCAAGGTTGAACTTAAGCTTACCGTTGATAAGCTTATTGCTTATTTTGGAAAAGTCGCCAGGAATTTCCTTACCAATTTTAATAAGGTCGTAAACGGCAATCATCAGGTTGCGTTGGCTGAATAGAACCTTAGGGTCTATTTTGCCAGCCACTAAACGGCCGCCGTATACCCGCACGCGACTAAACACATCCAGGTTTGGGTCTAACGATGTGCCCAAGCCTTCTATAATGGCCAGTGTGCGCATCATCATATACAAATCAGGATGTATACGCAAGCGGTACTTTAATACAATTTCGCGTACTTGGTCTACCATAGTGGTAAGGTCAACATCGCCAATGCCACCACCAGCATATTGCTCTATAATAGCTCCAATATCTTTTTCGTATGTTTCGCGTTCCGGTATTTCCGACCCATAAGTAAGCTTTTCAATATTGTCAACCACCCTCGTCATATCGCTTTTACCAACAGCAATAATTAAATCGGCAAGGGTGTCTTTATCCCCTTCGCTTAGGTGGCCCATCATACCAAAGTCTATAAAGCAAATTCGGCCATCGGGCATAACAAAAAGGTTACCCGGGTGTGGGTCGGCATGAAAAAAGCCGTGTATAAATATCTGCTCAAAAAATAAGTCGATTCCATTGGCAGCAACCACTACAGGGTCTAGACCCGCCTCTTTAATCTTTTGTACGTTGTTGGCCTTTATACCGCGTATAAACTCCATTACAACAATTTTGCTGGTACAATAATCGTCGTATGTATGGGGGACGTGTATTCGGCTTTCGCCCTCAAACTGCGCCCTAAAGCGGCGAAGGTTGGATAGTTCTGCCTTAAAGCTTAGCTCTTTTACAATGCTGGCCTCAAAGGTTTTTACCAGGTCCATAGGTTGAAAGGCTGCTAAATCGGGCAGGTACTTCTCTGCCAACCGCGCCAGCTCTTTCATTATTTCCAGGTCGGCAAGTATTATCTTGCGTATACCGGGGCGTTGCACCTTTACGGCCACTTCCTCGCCTGTTTTTAAACGGGCACGGTGCACCTGCGCCATAGAGGCCGATGCTATAGGCTTTTTATCAAACTCAGTAAATATTTCTTCCGGATTCTTCCCAAACTCGCGGCGGAACACCTTCTGCACCTGTTCGTAAGGAAAAGGTGGAACGGCATCCTGCAACAGGGTTAATTCGGCAATAAGCTCATCAGGAAATAAACCAGGGCGGCTGCTTAAAACCTGCCCGAATTTGATGTAGGTAGGCCCCAGTTCTTCCAGCGCCAAACGGATACGCTGATAGCGTGTAAGCCTTGCGCGGCGAGGTAAAGTACCTTCTGGCACCTCGCCCTTTTTAGGCCTGCTTTTTGGGAAAATACTGCGTATAGGAATTGACGATAATACATCGCCAAAGCCATGCTTAATCATAATTCCCGTTACTTTTCTAAAACGGCCTAAATTGCCTACCAACGACATTCTGCTTCCTTACTTTTCTTGTTATTTAAGACTATGGCAATATAGCCAATCAAATTACATTATAAAAAAACGAGAGGCGATTTATCTGCCGCCCCTCGTTAATATCTATTTAATTAGGTGTTAAGCTTTCTTTTCAACTTTAGGCTTAGTAGCTTTTTGGGCAGGTGCTGCTTTTTTGGCGGGTGCCGATTTTTTTACCGTTGCTTTTTTAGCTGTTGGTTTAGCTGTGGCTGTTTTTACCACTTTTTTGGCGCCTGTTTTTACAGCCGCGGCAGCTTTGGCTGGTGTTTTAGCAGCGGCTACTTTTTTAGCCGTGCTGGCAACGGTTTTAGCTATGCCGGTGGCTTTCTTTTTAGCATCGGCTACTTTGCCTTTGTTGCCGCTAAGTATGTTTTTTACCACATTAAGGCCTTTACCTTCCAGTTCAAGCAAACGTTTTTTAAGCACGTCAAGCTCTTTTTGGCTTGCAAGCGCTGCTTTTTGGGTCACCTCGTTAACAGCATTTTTAACGTCAGCTTCGAATTTGTCGCGTGCTTTTTTAGTATCGGCAATAAAATCTTTAACTATTTTCTCGCCCTCGGGCTTCGATACTTTACCTTGTTTCTTAAGTTCTTCAACCAGTCCGGCAACGTGTTCTTTAGCATGTGCGGCAAAGCCTACACCAGCATAAAAAAGGTCGCGCGCTTTTTCTCCACTTTCTTTAAGGTTGTTTTTTTGTTTTTTAGAAGAAGCCATGTTTCAGGAGTTGTTTAGGTTATTTTGTAAAAGTACAAACTTATAACATTGGTTTACTCTATTGTGTTGCAAAAGAATAGGAATATTTTTTAGAACCATCCATGTGTGTATTAGCACACCATTCTATTTGTAAATTTTTAAGGCATATTTCAAAACCATTAGTTTCTTAGCATATTTAAAATTACTTTTTGCATTAGCAAAATGAGCAAGTCCCCCCTCTCTTTATTAGATTGATTTAGGTTGGGGTAAAAGAAATTAAGTGCCTCCCATATAAGGAATGAACTTAGGTATTTAGTAAATTTGAATTAAAATTATGTTCTATTTCCCACCTTTATAGCCATTAAAGGATCTATTGTTTTTGCCGTAAAATAGCATGGCTAAAAAATCTAGCCCCTAACACCTAAACCCTAACCCCTAAATTTCTACATTTGCCCCATTATGGTAGCAGTAGTAAAAAACGCAGAAGAAGCAATACAAGGTATTGCAGATAATATGACCTTTATGTTTGGGGGGTTTGGCCTTAGCGGCATCCCCGAAAACTGTATTAAGGCCGTTGCCAACAGTGGTGTTAAAGGGTTAACCTGCATATCTAACAACGCGGGTGTTGATGGTTTTGGTTTGGGTTTTTTATTAGCCAACCGCCAAATCCGTAAAATGATATCGTCTTACGTAGGCGAGAATGCCGAGTTTGAGCGCCAACTATTAAGTGGAGAACTGGAGGTTGACCTAATTCCCCAAGGCACCCTGGCCGAGCGTTTACGCGCAGGCGGTGCAGGCATACCTGCCTTTTTTACTCCCGCAGGTTATGGTACCGAAGTAGCCGAAGGCAAAGAAGTACGTGAGTATGAAGGCAAAATGTATTTGCTGGAAAGCTGGCTCCGCGCCGACTTTGCTTTTGTTAAGGCATGGAAAGGCGATACTGCTGGCAACCTTATTTACCGTGGTACCGCGCAAAACTTTAACCCTATGATGGCTGCCGCAGGCAAAATTACCATTGCCGAGGTAGAGCACCTTGTACCCGCCGGCGAGCTTGACCCTGCACAGATACATACCCCGGGCATTTATGTGCAGCGCATTTTCCAGGGCATAGACTATGAAAAACGTATAGAGCAACGCACAGTATTGCCCCGCAACTAAAGCATCTTACTAATCAATCCCAATAAAAAAAGTCCCACCAAATGGCGGGACTTTTTCTTTATCCTTTTATCCGACTACCGTCTGGCAACAGGCAACATGCAACTATAAGCTATAAGCTATCCCCAGTATAAAGTTAATC
>JAIXUZ010000046.1 GCA_027483285.1 Bacteroidota bacterium | reverse complement strand
TATAGATCCACGCAAAATAGATTTAGTAGCCCGTATGGGTGGCGACTGGTATACCCGCGCTGCCGAAGGGCTTTTTGAGGTTGCAAAACCTATTACTACTATTGGTATAGGGGTTGATTCTATCCCTGAAGCTATACGCCTAAGCCCTGTGCTTACAGGCAACAACTTAGGCCAGTTGGGCAATGTAGAAAAACTGCCTACTGATAAAGAAGTGGAAGACTATAAACAGCACGCTATTTTAGAGCTGTACGACGATTATAAAAACCGCCCGGGCGAATTAAAGCAACACCTGCACAGCATGGCTAAAAACCTGTTGGATGATAATAAGGTGGAAGAAGCCTGGAAATTGCTTATGGCATCGTTGTAGTTGTGGACTTATTTTTTAATTTAAGTTGCTCAAAATAAATAGCTTATACGGTTTGGCAAGCAAGTTGCATATACGTAGTGTAAAACCAATTGTTATGAAAACTCCGATACGTTTCTCAGCACTGTTAATTGCCTTGTTGTTGCTTGCAGAGGCATGTACTACCTCTAAAACCATGAGGGTAATGAGGCCGGCAGATATTGACGTAAGCAAAGACGTTAAAAAAATTGTGGTGGTAAACCGCTATAAACCGAAAGGTAAAAATGCCTGGATTAACGTTTTAGAGGGCCTATTTACAGGAGAAATGATATTGGCCGACCGCAAGGGCGTAGACCAGGCAATGACCGGTGTTGTTGATGGCCTGCGCGATTCTGACCGCTACACCATTATCGTATCAAACGAGCAACTGGAAGGTAACGGAATGGGCTTTTTTCCAGCCCCGCTTACCACTACCCAAATAAACAACCTGTGTATAAAATACAAAGCCGATGCGGTATTGGCGGTAGAAGCCTTTGATAGTGATGTGAAAATTATTACCGAGCAAAGAACCCGTACTGAAAAGCAAAATGGCAAAGACGTAAACGTGCCGTATTTTGTTGCTAATGAAAACGTAAACCTGACTATAGGCTGGAGGTTGTATGCCAAAAGTGGTGGCATGCTAGACCAGTACCAAATGTATAAAACCATGTTTTTTAATGGCGAAGGTGCTACCCCACAGGCCGCTGTTGCGCGTACCTTGTTTCCGGTAGATGCTGTTAGCCGTGCGGGTTTTGAAGGTGGCCGTGTATACGGTGGACGTATAGCCCCGGCATGGGTGCTTACCAGCCGCGAGTTTTATGGCAGCGGCAGCCGTGGTATGAAAAGGGCTAAGCAAATGGCCCTGCGCGATGATTGGGCCAATGCCGCTATTGAGTGGAAAAGCCTTACCAAAAGTGATAAACGCAAAGTAGCCCAACACGCTACCTACAACATGGCTGTAGCTGCTGAAATGATGGGCGACTATAACATGGCGCTGGAATGGGCCCGCAAAGCGGCAGACCGTATGGGTTCTAAAAAGGCCAATAACTACATATATGTTTTAAAAGGCCGCATGGCTGATATTGACAGGTTGAACAACCAGTTGGCCCCGGCTGATAGTATAGCTAAATAGATAGGTAACCTAAGTTACATTGGTATTTAAACATTATAGGTAACTTTGCATTATAATTAAAAGAGAATGACAAACATTGGAACAGGCCATTGGATATTTGCAGGCGTATTTGCCATAGTATTTATTGGCGGTTTGGTTTGGTCATACTCAAAAGATAAAAGGATTACCCAAATCCACTACAATAAAAGCCTGCTTTTTGTATTAGGTATTATTGTAGCCCTTTTTTTAATGTTTGTTTTTAGAAAATATTTACGATGAAACTATTCAAATCAATTTCAATTATTGCCTTTTTTACATTGGCAGCATGCAACGCAGGCACAAGCCAAAGCTTGTTGGATATAGATAAGTTTGAGGCTAAACTTAACGCGGCACCTGATGCACAAATTGTTGATGTACGCACCCCTGAAGAGTTTGGTAGTGGACATTTACTAAACGCATCAAACATAAATATTGACGATGCTGCATTTGACACCCAAATTGCCAAGCTGGATAAGGCTAAGCCAACGTTTGTGTATTGCCTTGCCGGTGGCCGTAGTGCCAACGCCATTAAAAAGATGAAAGATGCGGGCTTTACAGAGCTGTACGATATGAAAGGCGGTTTCAGGGCATGGTCGGGTGCGCGTAAGCCAGTTGATACAGGCAATGGCGTTGCAGCCCCTGTAGAGAAAAAAATTACTGGCATGACTAAAGCCGACCTTGATAAAATACTTACCGGCAAACGTTATGTTATAGTTGATTTTAGCGCTAAATGGTGTGGCCCTTGTAAAGTACTGGCACCCGTACTTGATAAAATTGGCAAAGAAATGGGCGATAAGGTATTTATCATCAAAATTGATACCGACGAAAACCCCATCGTATCTGACGAATTTAAGATAGAAAGCCTTCCTACGTTGATGTACTTTAATGATACTAAACTATTGGGCAAAACATTGGGTTGGAGGGGCGAAGCTGCCTTGCGCAAAGATGTTACTAGCTTTGATTTACTGGCTAAGTAACTAGGTTAACTTTATTGCTTTTACCGGGCTTATGCGCCTTATGATGAGCGATGTTATCCATAGCACAATAAACGATGCCCATATAGTTAGCAGGTTTAATGCTACTATAGCAAACGGGTTTAGTAAAATAGGCACCTGGTCTACATAATACGATTCTTTGGGTAGCGTTATTACCCCTGTAAACTGTTGTATTACGCATAACCCTATTCCTAATATATTTCCGGCTATTAACCCACGAATCAAAAGGTTTGATGAGTAGTTGATGAATATCCAGCGGATAAGGCTGTTAGTGGCCCCCATTGCCTTCAGCATACCAATCATAGAGGTGCGCTCCAGTATAAGTACCAGCATAGCTGATATGATATTGATAACGGCCACAAACAGCATTAGCGACAGGATGATAATGGCATTGATATCCTGCATATCCAGCCACACAAAAATATCGGCCTCGGTTTCTTTAATGGTTTTTGCCTGAAGCTCTGAGGGGAGCTTGTCGTTTATTGCATCGCCTGTATAATCTAACTTAGTAAAGTCGTTTACCAATACTTCTAAACCCGATGCCTGTGTGCTATCCCAACCGTTTAGGTTTTGCAGGTGGCGCATATCGGCAAAGGCAAACAGTTTGTCAAATTCTTCAAAGCCACTATCGGTAATGCCGGCTACGGTTAGCTTGCGTTTGCGTATATCATTCTTCACTATAAAATACAGAAGAATATCATCGCCGGGCTTTATACTAAGGCGGTTGGCTGTGTATTTAGATACCAGTATTTGCTTAGATGGAGCAGAGTCGGCCAGGGTAATCAAATTGCCTTCAACCAGCACACTTTGCAAAAACTCTTTGTTGTAGTTTTTAGGCAGGCCTTTTATAACGATGTTTTCAATCTCGTCGCCGGTTTTAAACATGCCTGCCTTAAGTATAAAGGGCTGCACATGTTTTACCCCTTCAACTGCGGCTATGCCTTTGGCTAAAGAGTCTACCGCATTTAGCGGGTTAGCTTCGTACGATTCGTTTTGGTTGTAGGGCTTAACAATCACATGGCCGCCAAAGCCCACAATTTTATCGCGTACCTGTTGCTGAAAGCCTGTAACAATGGCCACGGCCACTATCATAACAGCCATGCCCAGCGCTATAGCCCCAATAGCAATGCCAACCACCGTTCGCGATGGCCTGCGTCCCTTGCGGGGCGTGCCTTTTACCAGTTTACGTGCTATGAAAAGGGAAAGCCTCAACTACTTTTAAAAGGAATTATATGGTTAATTGTTTTGTTGGCATAATTTTTACGCATCCAAATATAGAGCCATGCGTTGAAGTAATTTAGAAACAGATGAAAAAGATATTAGCGATTTTAGTTTTTACAGTAGTATTGGGTTCCCTTTCAGCCCAGTCTCTGCAATATTATAAAGGCCCTATTGTGCGCGATACTATGGTACTAAACGGTGCAGATAATATCCCTAATATAACAGGCCTGTTTCCTGGTAAAAGGGCTGCCGTTGTGGCCAACCAAACATCGCTGGTGCGCAACCAATACAACACGTATACCCACCTGGTTGATACTTTAGTATCGCTAGGTGTACCTGTGGTAAAAATTTTTGCCCCCGAACATGGCTTTAGGGGCATGGGCGATGCCGGCGAACACATTAAGGATAGCATTGATGCCAAAACGGGCAAGAAAATTATATCGCTGTATGGCAAAAACGCCAAGCCTGATTCTGCTGTATTGGCAGATGTTGACTATGTGATTTTTGATATACAGGACGTAGGAGCAAGGTTTTATACCTACATAAGCACACTTACCGATATGATGTATGCCTGTGCTAAATACAATAAGGAATTGCTGATACTGGACAGGCCTAACCCAAATGGTTTTTATGTTGACGGAGCTGTGCTGGATACTACCTACCGATCGTTTGTAGGAATGCATGCCGTACCTGTGGTGCATGGTATGACTATTGCTGAATTTGCCTTGATGATAAACGGTGAACATTGGCTAAAAGATAGCCTAACCTGTAAACTGACGTATATACTGGTTGATTACTGGAACCATAAAATGATGTACCAGCTTCCTATTGCCCCATCTCCTAATTTAAAAACTATGGAGGCTATATATCTATACCCATCGTTGTGTTTTTTTGAGGGGACAAATGTAAGTGTAGGGCGAGGAACAGCAACTCCGTTTGAAGTGTATGGCAGTCCGTTTTTAAAGAATATGCCCTATACCTTTACACCTAAAAGCATGGTAGGCAGCAAAAAGCCTATGCATATGGACGTTGCTTGCCATGGAGAAAACCTGCGCTATAGTGCCGCTAAAGATGGTGCCCTTAAATACAGCTTATTCTTTTTAATGAATGCTTACGGGCATAATATTAAGCCTGATGAGTTTTTTGGAAAAAGTACATTTTTTGAAAAGCTGGAAGGCAGCGGCCTCTTACGCCAGCAGTTAAAAGATATGGTGAGCGAGGAAGATATACGTAAGAGCTGGCAACCGGCTTTAGATAACTTTAAGCAGATACGTAAAAAGTATCTGCTCTACCCCGATTTTGAATAAATAAAAAGCCCCCTGATATTTATCATCAGGGGGCTTTTTTTATATTTTACAGCTATTGCTTATTTCTCAAAGAACAATGGCCTGTCTGTTATTAAGCAAATTAAATCGTAAATAATCCAGACAAAAAGCAGAACACCAGCTATATAAGCCAAAAAGTTAATTGCTAAGAAACCACCTACGCCTGATAAAATAAATAGTAATACCATGATAATAGCCGAAACAGGGAAGCCAAGGTAAAAACGGTGTATACCTAGCCAGCCTAAGAAAATACATAGAAC
>JAIXUZ010000319.1 GCA_027483285.1 Bacteroidota bacterium | reverse complement strand
CAACTATGTGGTGAGCGATGGTTGTGCAGTAGACCAAGCCACTGCAACGGTAACTGTTTATGCAGCACCAAGCGCAGGAACAGACGGCAGCATTACAGTCTGCTTGAATGAGCCGTTTGTTTTGTGGAATGGCCTTTCTGGCAACATCGATGCCAACGGAACTTGGTACGACGCTAGCAACAACCCACTTGCAGCAGCTCAAGATACCTCAGGTAATTTAGCAGGGCAGTTTAATTATGACTACATTGTTACCAGCTCAGTTTGTCCTAGCGATACTTCTAATGTGTTGGTTGTTGTAGATGGTTCTTGCGACTTCACTGCGTCTATTGAAGAAAATCAAATGGGGCTTTCTATGTATCCGAACCCAACAACTGGTTTGTTGTACATTTCTAAATCGCAAATTGGTAGCGCAAAAATCGAATTGACCGATTTAAATGGAAAGCTCTTAGAAAAGCGCGAAATAGAAGAAGCCACAACCCTAGATTTAACCCGATATCCAAAAGGATTGTACCTCCTTCATTTTCAGATGAACGGTGTTCAAATAACCGAAAGAATAGCTGTTCAATAATACCAAATACATTAAGAAATGAAAGCAAGAATTTATAGTTTCATCTGCATACTTATGTTATCCTTTAGTGGATACCTACACGCACAATCAGTCATCTCAACCAACTTTACCAATAATAATGGTTCTTCGCTGATCACATTTAATTTTCAGAATACGAATACCAATGATGTGATCATTACTGAAGTTGCATCTGCGACGGGTACCTCGGGGGCGAACACTGCAACACTTTGGTACAAGCCAACGCCGATCAACCAAACAACAATGGCTGTAAGTACTGCCAATGGTTGGATTCAGGTGGCAGCTCAACCCTTCACAGGCGTTGCAAATACCACCACCAACATTGGACAACCCATGCTAACAGGCTTGAATTTTATTGTCCCAGCAGGAGCTACATACGGTTTGGCGCTCTCCTTAACGAGCGGCTTGCGTTATTCTACGCTAACCCCAGGTTCATATACATTTGCCGGCGGAGGATGTAACCTGATTACCGGAACAGACATCGGATTTGGGGGTACATTAACCAGCGGCATTAACAACCGTGGTTTTATAGGTTCTGTCTCGTTTGTTTCAGGAACAGCCTGTACGGGCACCCCAAATGCTGGGGTAACTGCAGCGGCTACTAACCCGGTTTGCCCTTCAGTGCCATTTAACCTCACAATGGCAAATGCAACCTTCACATCAGGGCTTACTTACCAATGGCAGTCTTCCTCATCTGCTACAGGCCCTTGGGCAAATATACCCGGCGCAAATACTTCTAGTTATATAGCAAGTCAAACCGTAGACACCTGGTATCAATGCGTAGTTACTTGTACAGCAACTTCTTCATCCTCCACATCAGCACCCCTTTTAGTAACGACTAGTAGTTTTGTCAATTGTTATTGTGCTAGTAATGCCACAAGTGCAACCAATACCGATATCTTTAATGTTACCTTGAGCACCCTTAACAATACTTCTACTTGCGGTGTGGTTGCGCCAGGCCCTGGTTCTATACTTAATCAATACTCAAATTTTACAACGGCTGTAACCCCTCCAATCTTAGCTTCGGGTGTATTTTATCCATTTTCTGTTGAAGTAGGGACCTGTGGTACAAATGTGAATAACTGGACCAAAGCATGGATAGATTACAACCAAAATGGTTTATTTACTGATCCAGGAGAAGAGGTTTATTCTTCAACAGCTGTAACCCTAGGCCCGAGTTTTCAGACAGGTGTCATTTCCATACCAACAACAGCGACTCCCGGAGTTACACGTATGCGTGTTGTCACCAATCAAACCTCTGTGACAACTGCTGTTACTCCTTGTGGCACCTATTTCGGTGGCGAAACTGAAGATTATTTCGTTCAAATAGTTGCACCGCCATCTTGTCCACAGCCACTTGCGCCAACATTGGTAAGTGCTACGCTCAACAATGCCACAATTAATTGGTTACCAGGCGGTTCAGAAACACAATGGCAAATTCAGTATGGCACACAAGGTTTTGCGCTCGGTTCAGGTACTATTTTAAATGTAACTGCTTTTCCGCACACAATTTCTGGGCTTATACCATATAGTTTTTATCAGGCTTATGTCAGAGCAATTTGTGGTCCTGGAGACACCTCGTTTTGGACACCTTCTGTATCTTGGAATACTTACAACCAAGGTCAGTACATTACTTTTGACAACGAGTGCCCGAGCACAGGTTTTATTGACATCTCTTCAGACCCGGCTGCAACCAACACTAACTTAGCCTATTTAGGTGAAATAGGTGTTACACTACCTTTCCCGCTTTTGTATCAGGGTGCACTCTTTACTACCGCAACAATTGGCGCTACGGGTGGTGTGAAATTAGGCACCACAACTGCGGCTTTGAATTTCGTCATGGATGCTGGCAATGGGCTCTATCCTTATATTCAACAATTATATTCTGCGTACCCGGTAGGAAGTGGTGGTGTTTATTACCAACAAATAGGTACTTCACCGAACAGCAAGTTTGTGATCCAATGGAAAAACTTACCGCGTTGGAACTCACCAATTATTCCTGACGGCGCCACTTTTGAGCTCATCATCGACGAAGCAACTCAAGAGATTTATTACGTCTACGACGACGTCATTATGGGCAACCCAACAGCTTGGGACTACGGAGCCGATGCAGAAATTGGTGTTCGTGGCGCACAGAACATCAACGTCTCGATGAACAACCAAGCGTACTTACAAAACAACAGTTGTGTGCATTTCTACTACGTGAACTGCCCGAATCCTGTTGCTTTAACAACTACCTATTTATTCCCTAACGAGGCAGCGTTTACCTGGACGGCAAGTGCAGCAGGCGAAACATCCTGGACGGTCATTTACGGCCCTGCAGGTTTTGACCCACTCACTAGCGGAACTACGCTTACGGTTACTGCGGCTTCTGTTCAGTTATTGAACCTTATTCCACTTGGCAACTACGACATGTATATCTATTCTGCCTGTGCAGGTGGTTTACAAAGCGCAGGTTTGTTCTACAACTTCCAAACCCCACCGATTTGTTCTAACCCAACGGCATTTACGAGCGCGGCAGGCGTAGACAGCCTGATGAGCAGCTGGAGCTGGAGCCCCTACACGAGCTTCTATCCATCAACTGGCTTCAACTTACAGGTTGTTGCTCAAGACTCCGCGCTTTACACCGGAACAGTTTATGCCTTAGACAACAACTTTACGGATACCACCACTAATGCGGCATGGTACCCAGGCCAAGCAGTTCAGGTATATGTTCAAGCGGTATGCGGTCAAGATACATCTGCTTACGTAGGCCCAATTAGCTTGATCATGCCAATCAGCAATGACCACGCTTGTGGTGCATTCCCAATTACAGTTGGCGCCCCAGGATTGTTGTATAACAACACCGGCGCCACGGTCAGTGCCGAAGAATTAGGCATTGTGCCACCAGTTACTGGCGCACAAACCACAACCGGTTGGGCCAACAACACGCTCAACCACACCACATGGTTCAAGTTCACAGCACCAGCATCTGGCAATGTGCGCATCGATGCAACAGGAGTTGAATACAACGGCCAAATAGGGGTGTATTACGGCACAGACTGCAGCATCTTACCAAGCTTCACTTTAGAAGGCGCCAACGACAACGAAATCGATGGCACCTCGGCAGCACCAAACTTCACAGTGTGTGGCCTCACACCAGGTGTTGAGTACTACCTCCTGCACGACGGTTCTGGCACCGCCGGCAGCTACACAATCGCGATTAGCGAAGTAAGCGTTTATGCCGGGGTAGAGGGCGAAGTGCTCGAGATTTGCTACGGCGAGAGCACGAACTTGTTCTTAGGCATTGCCAACTATGCTTTAGGCGGCGAATGGTTGGCTACTTCACCAGCAGTTGTGCTCCAAGACAACACTTTCAACTCTACAGACTACGCTTCTCAAACTTACACTTTCAACTATGTGGTGAGCGATGGTTGTGCAGTAGACCAAGCCACTGCAACGGTAACTGTTTATGCAGCACCAAGCGCAGGAACAGACGGCAGCATTACAGTCTGCTTGAATGAGCCGTTTG
>JAIXUZ010000355.1 GCA_027483285.1 Bacteroidota bacterium | reverse complement strand
GGAGCCAACTGATCTAATAATGCGATCGAGCCCGTACCCGTTAGTGAACCACCCGGAAAACCGGTAATGCGCCATTGGCCAGCTGGCAAACCACTGAAATAAACTTTCCCCATGCCATTTGTGCAACTCGGGTGTTCGACTTGCGTAATTTGAGGAGCTGGTGGTGGAGGTGCTGGCGAAAAATCAAGGCCCTTATAGATAAAATGGGTGCCCGCCGATGCCAATTCTTGAATCACGGCAGTTTGACTTGAATCTGTCAAGACGATGATTTTGTTGTTGTCTTGACCAGGACTAGTTAAAAAAGAACTTGCATATATTTTTGAAATTGAACCTGAATAATCCACTAACAAGCCATTGGCCCGATGGCCATGGGTATAGAGCTTGGTCCAAGTGCCATTTTGATTGGTCCATTTTTGAATACCGCCACCGTTTTGTCCGTTGACCACTTGGTCGTCTGCGACATAAGCAAGTTTGCCGTCGGGGCTGAGTGAAAAACCTCGGGGCGAAGCCGTCGCAATGAGGAGCGCGACACTTTGTCCGGCTGTGGTGGGTAAACCCGTTCCAATTTGGTAGACTCCAGCTGGGCTTTCTGCCGTAGAGAAATACAGTTGCTCATTGAAAACTTCTAGTGTGCGAATGGCGCTAAATGCACTTGTGAGTTGAATAAAATTGCTGCCGTCAAAATACCAAATACCACCAGAACCTGCGGCTCCAATTCCTGCAGCGTAGAAACAACTATTTGGCAATGGAATCAAAGAGGTCAGGTAGCCCCCAACAAATGGAAGCGTTGCGCCGCTTACCGGAAAAACAACTCGGGTACTTACTGCCGCACCCGTACTTAAAATATTGGTCACTTTCGCTTGTGTTTGTGCTAAATCTACGGTTCCAGGAGCAGCTGCAAAACCAGGCACACCCACCAAATTATCTACTGAATTGAGGTAACCCGTCGAGACATTCAGTTCGCCCGTCTCTGTCAATAAATTGGAGTTATCGAATTGTTGCTCGAGTGTTTGAACGAGTGCTCCGTTCGGAATCAGTTCTTGCAAGCGCAATGGAAACGCAATGGTTCCGAGCGGATTACTGCCGTCACCAACGCGATTCACCAATAAATTTCCGGGTGTAAATCCGTTTACGATGATACTTCCGGGCAAATAAGTGATCGTATAATTCTGTGGAAGGTAGGTACCAATGGCTTGTGAAGCAATGACCTGACCGGCATAAACACCAGCCGTAGCACCTTGCCCAGTCGCCAAAGCAGCTGCCCCATAACTAATCGTCAGGCTTTGAATGGCTTCTCCTAAAATAAGACCAGAACTGGAAAAACCCAACTGGCCAGCACCACCTACTAAAACCTGCCCCAATTCTTTATTGACATCATTTGCCATGATGCTCAGCGGCTTGAGTGCAACATTATTGTTTGCTGTTGTGGTGAGTACATTTGCAGACGGGGCTCCATTGCTATTCAAAACAAAGCAATTAGTTTGATTAAAACCACCAG
Source organism: Bacteroidota bacterium (assembly GCA_027483285.1). Classification (GTDB taxonomy): domain Bacteria; phylum Bacteroidota; class Bacteroidia; order CAMBQF01; family CAMBQF01; genus CAMBQF01. The sequence continues at coordinate 4,504 of JAIXUZ010000355.1, read as the reverse complement.
CCGACTTGTTATAAACGGTGCGCACATATATGGCTGCTCCATTTGCGAGATTGGTCAAGGCATTGGTTGTGAAGCCCGAGTTAGCTTGGGTAGAAATTTCAAATCCTGGCTGTGGCGTGGCGCTAATGGCCGCATTCCAAGTTCCTGCATTGAGTGTAAATGCGACGCTATTGGAAACAGTGCCGTAGGTTGAAGTCATGGCCTGCCCTAAATTCAGGTTGGCCCAAACGGGCAACAAAAGGCCCGAAAAACTGACGTTGTCAAAACGCCAAGAACCCATGGCTGTATACGAACCGTTATTGTTGTTACTCGAATTCGGAAGGTAAACAGCCCCATTGTCTGCCATCATGTAAGCAGCATCAGCCGGGTACGGATTCACCTGATTAGATTCATCAAAAGCCAAAGGACTAAAAATTGAAACAATACGCACCTGAAAATTCGGATTGTTATCTGCTCCGACAACGGCACTAAAATCAATATTGAAAATTTGCCAAGAATCTGCCGGAAAAAGGCCACCAGCATTGTTCCAAAAATTATTGACCCAATTCTGACCATCTAAGGTGTAATCTAAGCGAGACCATCTGGAGGCCTGCCCAGAGGCCCGCTGTGTGAATTGTAAAGTAATGCCGCCATAACCAGTAGTGTTGACCGAAAAACTCAGGCCGCGTGTGGCATTGAGCGCATTTTGGTTCGCAAAATTGGTGAGTTGCAAGCACTTTCCGTAGGTAGAGGTCGGGTACGAGGTATTGAGATTGCCTAAAATTTGGGCACTCCCGCTGCCAACGGCGGGCGCTATCGTTCCATTATTGAAATCCCAAGAGGTGAGTACACTCTGAGACCAGCTCTGAAAGCTGAAAATACTCAGGCCACCGAGCAGCCAAAGCATGAGATAGGGTAGTTTTGTTTTCATATCGATTGATTTCTTTCAAAATTACCCCCATGTGCTGCGGCATTGTTTATATAAAAAAAGCAATCATTTACATCATTAACGCTTGGTAAAGAATGGTATCTAAGAACGCTTAGCTTTGTTGTTCTTGATCTAATTCTATACTTTGAAATAACTCGTAAATAGAGATATCAAGAGCATTGCATATGTTGTGAAGCAGCAGAATTGAAATATTTTGATTTCCATTCAAAATGCGGCGAATTGTTTTTTCATCAACATTAGCTTCATAAGAAAATTCTAACTTGGTTAGATACCTCTCTTTGTAACGCTTGTTTAGTTCACAAGCAATTTTTTGCAGCAGCTCTTGGGACATCCCTTAAAAATCGGTGCTTCATAAAAAGAATCATCGGCATATATGCCGTTTTTGATAATTAGGCTAATTTTATAAAATGAACACCTTGCTCCAAGAAATCAACCAAAGAAAACCGCACTTCGTCTGTAAAAATACGGGCCATGAACTCCTGCTGATTCCGCTCAAAGACAATGTTGCTGATTTCAATCAGTATTTGGTGCTCAATGAGTTGGGTGCGTTTATTTGGGAGCAAATCAATGAGGACTGCTCTTTGGAGGCCCTCCAAGAAGCAATTTTCAATGAATTCGATGCACCCTCGGCACAAATTGAGCAAGATTTAGCCCAATTCATCCCTGAACTGCATCAGTATACTTGTGCAAAATGAATGCAGCAGGGTGTATTAGTGTTGCCGGATACCACTTTGGGTTAACTAACGAAAGCACTTATCCATTGGTCTTTGAAGTAGGTTTCGAAAATTTTCTAGACCAACCACAGCACCAAACAGACGTTCAACTCAATTTTCATGAAGGCTTCCAAGATTTGGCACCAAACAAAGCGCTTTATCAAGCAAAAAATGGAAATCAACTTCTTTGGGAAATTTATCCTTACCAAGACCAAAGGCTTTTCTTGGTGTACCATCCAGAGACTGGCGCACTGCAACAGCAAGCATTTTATAATGCAGACACCAGAACTTGGCAAATCCATGCTGAAAAAAGTACGCATGAAGCGGAAGACGTACTCAATCCCCTCGCCTATCCCATGGCGCCGCTCTTGTGGTATGTATTGAGTACCGAAGAACCACTTTTGCTCGTGCACGCCTCTGGTGTTTTTGATGGCACGCATGGGCGCATTTTTTCGGGTTTCAGCGGCGTGGGCAAAAGTACCATGGCGCAAATTTGGGCTGGCAACGGCGCGCAAGTGATCAATGATGACCGCCTGTTGCTCAAACGCCTCAGCAACGGCACCTGGCAAATGTTCAATACACCCATGTACTATTCAGATCAAAACAAGTCTTGCGCATTGCATCAGGTCTATTTTCCTTTTCACAGCCCAACCAATTCACTTGAACCATTAAGCGGAGCAAAAGCGCTCGCAACCGTTTTGGCCTATACCATTCACCACGGCTACGATGCACAACACCTCCTGCACCACAGCAACCTCGCCGAAAAACTCGTTACAGAACTCCCCATTGCCAAATTGGGCGTGGTACCAACCGATGCCATTATTGACTTTATCCGTTCAAATGAGTAAGCAAAGTTTACCAAAGGAACTAGAAACGCTTCTTCGTCTAACAAAACCAAAAATAGACGAGCTCAGCTATGAAACTATACTCAAGCAAATCACGTCTTCATTCAACTGGACCTATTTTTTAGAACGCGCCATCGCCACCAATTTAGCCGGCTATCTACTTCCTTACCCAGAAATTGGCCGCCAATACTTCCCGACTTTTGTGGATGATCAAATCAGGGGGTATCAGCGTAAAATACAGTTGCATTCTAGCTTTTTAAGAGAGGCTATTCTCGAATTTGTACCGCAATTAGATCGGGCAAAAATCCCGTACGCACTCCTCAAAGGCTGGGACCTTCACTTTCGCTTTGGCAGCTCACTCAAAGAACGACAAATTTCTGATATTGACCTGCTCATTGACGCCAAAGACCTGGACCAAGTCCAAGCATTTTTTGAGCAAATGGGTTATAGCACCACGCGATATGTTTATAAATCAAAGTGGCATGAGCGGTATCAAAAACAACATACCCCACTTCAGGCTCAAAAAGGACAAATTTACTTCGATGTTCACGTTTGCCTTTTCACTGAGGATGAGCCTTATCAAATCGATATAAATAGTTTATTACTCAATCGAACACTTATTGACAATCATCAAGTCTTTGTTTTAGAAAAAAAAGCTGCTGCCGTTCATTTTTACCTGCATCTTTTCAAGGACTTATATTACGGGCCACATTTTAAACCGAGTTTATTGATTGAAAATCACTTTTATAGTTGTTTAAATGGCATAGATGAACTTGCCTCTAGTTGGAATGCATTAAAAGAAATAAAAACTATTCAACGGTTTATTGAGCAAGTTGATTTGTCCCAAGATAATTCAGAATTTACAAATCAATTTTATGCTTACCTCTCTGGAAATGCTTTACCTTATCCAGCTCGAGTAAAACAAAAAATACGCAATTCTATTAGGCGAACCACACCTAACTGGCTTCGTATCCCATTATTTTGGAAAAGCATTTTTCCCGATTATTCCTATTTGAAATATTACTTCGGACAAAATAGTTACTGGATCTTATGGAGTAAAAGATTTTTCAAATTACTTACAAAAGTCGCCTAAAGAAACGAATGCCCCTAAGTACAAGGGTCAAACTCCATATAACAAAACGATATACCCTTCGTTTGAATGGAGATGGTGCCACAGATTGCACAATAATGCCATTTACTTCGCTTACTTTTCCTATAAAATTTGAACGATCAATCGGTTCATCGTCTACAGAATTCGAATCTCCTATAGTTCGCAGTGCATTTCCGCTATCGGAATCTAAAATCTCAACAATACGATGAACTACAATATGGTTTTGCCGTTGAAAGGCAATGATGTCATTTATTTGTACTGAGCTAAACGGAACTGCTGAAATCAACAAGTTATCTTTTGGTCTAATACATGGCCACATGCTATAACCATTCGACAATATCTGAACCGCCCGACCCTGTGCCAATTCATCTATGCACCATTCGAGCCAAAATCCATCTGTTTGTTGGGGTTTCACCAACCAAATCTAAGTATTTTCTGCACAAAACCTGTCGGATCGTTATTTGGATTTTGAGGTAGCATAGGATGAACAGGGATGGAATTCATTACCAATGAAATTTCAGTATCAAGCTTGATGTGCTCTACCTGAGGCGCTTGATAGCTCTTTTTGGTGTGGTTGCTTTTCATGACGCGCTTTTTATTGTTGAACAAAGATTTTCTTCACTTCTACCTGACCATTGAGCTGTACTTCTACGAAGTAAACGCCCGAAGGCGCATCGAGTTGAAGGCTCGTTTGCGGGCCCTCTAATTGACCTTCGTATACCATTCTTCCCGAAGCATCTCTGATGAGTACCTGACTTCCATCGGCGGCTATCGGGTCAATGTCTTGTTGGATGGTCACCTTCCCTCTTCCATTTGAACTCACTAAAATACTTCCGCCTTCATTGACTTCATTTTCATCTTGTACCCAGCTATTGCTCGGGCCTTGGGCGGTAATGGTGGCGTCTGG
>JAIXUZ010000350.1 GCA_027483285.1 Bacteroidota bacterium | reverse complement strand
GAATAATTCGCGGAAACTGCTGTTAAACCCTTGCTTGTCTGTGCGGTACAGCTTTTCCAGCTCTTCAGGATTATCGATATTTTGGTTAAGTTGATCTTTCATATATGGTTACAAGGCTACTCAAATTATTCAACCTAAACAATCAATAGTAGAAAATATTGCACGCATAATTAAACCCAATTATCTTTTAAGAATGCTTAGCCATGGTGCAAAGGTATTGCAATAGCAAACGATTGAGGTGGAAATCTTGTTTAATTAAGTTGCGCAGCATTTGCGTTAGGGATAGCAGTGAGCTCCTGCGAACGGATAGCCCGGTGCGCATTAGGCGCAAACGCCCTAATAACGAGTCCCAAATAACTATCCCCTATTCTCTAGAACCTAGCACCTAATTTCCTATCTTTGCACTCCTATTTTTTAAAAAATTATGAGCGACGATAAAAAAGTAATATTCTCTATGGTGAAGGTAAGTAAGACTTACCCACCTGCTAAGACTGTGCTAAAAGATATCTACCTGTCGTTTTACTATGGTGCTAAAATTGGCATTATCGGTTTAAACGGTTCGGGTAAATCAACCCTGCTAAAAATTATAGCCGGCATTGAAAAATCGTTTGATGGCGAAGTGGTTTTCTCGCCCGGCTACCGTGTAGGCTACCTTGCACAGGAGCCTGAACTGGACAACAGCAAAACCGTAATGGATATTGTGCGCGAAGGTGCCCAGGGCGTTATGGATTTGCTGGCCGAGTATGAGGAGATTAACAACAAAATGGGCCTTGAAGAGTACTACAGCGACATGGACAAAATGGACAAATTGCTGAACCGCTCGGCTGAGTTGCAAGATAAGATTGAGGCTGTTGATGGCTGGACGATTGACACCAAACTGGAGCGCGCTATGGATGCCCTGCGTTGCCCTGAGCCCGATGCCGAGGTGAAGAACCTATCGGGTGGTGAACGCCGCCGTATTGCCCTTTGCCGTTTGTTGTTGCAAGAGCCTGAGATATTACTGCTGGATGAGCCTACCAACCACTTAGATGCCGAATCGGTATTGTGGTTAGAGCAATATTTACAAAACTACAAAGGCACTGTTATTGCCATTACCCACGATAGGTACTTCCTTGATAACGTGGCCGGCTGGATTTTAGAGCTTGACCGTGGCGAGGGTATCCCTTGGAAAGGCAACTACTCATCGTGGTTAGACCAAAAAGGTAAACGCCTGCAAATGGAAGAGAAAACCGAGAGCAAGCGCCAGAAAAACCTTGCCCGCGAGCTGGAATGGGTGCGCATGTCGCCCAAGGCACGCCAGGCTAAGAGCAAAGCACGTTTACAAGCTTACGACCGCATGGTTGGTGAAGATGTTAAACAAAAAGAGGAAAAACTGGAGATGTTTATTCCCGTTGGCCCGCGTTTGGGTAACGAGGTTATTGAGGCTATTGGCGTTGCCAAAGGCTTTGGCGACCGTTTGCTATACGAAGACCTTAACTTTAAACTGCCACCAAACGGTATAGTGGGCATTATTGGGCCTAACGGCGCGGGTAAAACCACCTTGTTCCGTATGATTATGGGACAGGAAACCCCTACCGCCGGTACGTTTAAAGTAGGCGATACGGTTAAAATTGCTTACGTTGACCAGGCCCATACCGATATTGACCCTAACAAGAGCGTTTGGGAAGCCATATCGGGTGGTAACGAGGTTATTGAGTTTGGCGGAAAAGTATTCAACAGCCGTGCTTACGTTAGTAAGTTCAACTTTAGTGGCCAGGACCAGGGCAAAAAGGTGGGTGTATTATCAGGTGGTGAGCGTAACCGCTTACACCTTGCATTAACCCTGCGCCAGGAAGCCAATGTACTGCTGCTGGATGAGCCTACCAACGACTTGGACGTGAACACCATTCGCGCCTTGGAAGAAGCGTTAGAGAACTTTGCCGGTTGTGCCGTTATCATTAGTCACGACCGTTGGTTCCTTGACCGTGTGTGTACGCACATACTGGCTTTTGAAGGCGACTCGCAGGTATATTACTTTGAAGGTGACTTTACCGACTACGAAGAAAACAAGAAAAAACGTCTTGGCGATACACAGCCGCACAGGTTACGCTTTAAAAAGTTGGTGGCGGGTTAACCTTGATAAATTAATTGAAACGAAAAGGGGAAGAAGGCAACTTACTTCCCCTTTGTTATTAAATTAGCCGCATGAAACCCACCTTACCCAAAGGCACACGCGATTTTTCGCCGCTTGAAATGAGCAGGCGCAACTATATATTCGATACCATCCGTGCGGTGTTCCGTACCTATGGCTACCAGCCTATTGAAACCCCTGCAATGGAGAACCTGCAAACCCTTACCGGCAAGTACGGCGACGAGGGCGATAAGCTGATTTTTAAGGTGCTTAATAGTGGCGATTTTAAAAAGGATGTTGACTTTAGTTTAGAAGCGCCAAAGCTTACTTCTTTTATCTCTGAAAAAGCTTTACGCTACGATTTAACCGTTCCTTTTGCCCGCTATGTGGTAATGAACAGGAACGATATCACCTTCCCCTTTAAGCGCTACCAGGTGCAGCCTGTATGGCGTGCCGACCGCCCACAAAAAGGCCGTTACCGAGAGTTTTACCAGTTTGATGCTGACGTAGTGGGCAGTCCGAGCTTGGTTTACGAGGCGGAATTCTTCCAAATCTTCGCTAAAGTATTTGAGCAACTTGGTGCTAAGGTCACCATCAAATACAACAACCGCAAGGTGCTAAACGGTATTACCGAGGCTATTGGCGCAGCCGATAAGTTTGTAGAGGTAGTAACTATCATAGACAAACTGGATAAAATTGGCGTTGACAAGGTAAACGAAGAACTTACCGCATTGGGTGTAACGCCCGGCGGCATTGATAAATTGCAGGTATTATTCACCCTGCAAGGCACTGATAAAAACAAACTGGAAGCTATTAAGGCTACCGTTTCATCGTCTGACATTGGGGTAAAAGGCATAGAAGAATTGCAAACCGTTTTAGGCTTTTTAGAGGCTGCAGGCTTTAACCAATCGGTTATGGAGTTTGACCCGAGCCTGGCACGCGGTTTAAGCTATTATACAGGCGCTATATTCGAGGTTAAGGCACATGGTGTGCAGATAGGCTCAATATGCGGCGGTGGACGCTATGATGACCTTACAGGCCTGTTTGGGTTGCCTAATGTATCGGGTGTGGGTATATCGTTTGGTGTAGACCGTATTTACGATGTACTGAATGAGCTTAACCTCTTCCCCGAAACAATGGCCGATGCGGCTAAGGTATTGGTTACCAATTTTGGTGTAGCCGAAGAAAAATTCTCTTTCAATTTAGTAACTAAACTACGCGCTGCCGGCATTAATGCCGACATGTACCCTACGCAAGCCAAGCTGGGCAAGCAGTTTGAGTATGCCGATAAAAAACG
>JAIXUZ010000412.1 GCA_027483285.1 Bacteroidota bacterium | reverse complement strand
TCTGAAATTTGTACAAACTTAAACCCATCAAACCCATCGGGCAGGTTGGGGAATGTTAATACTACCTTTTTAACAGAAAAATCGAAGGCTGTTTTAAGCATACCATATACCATAGCTACCATGGGTATGGCAGCCAACCCAACAGCGGCTTTATTAAAAAACTGCAACCTGTTTAGCTTGGGCGACTCATCGCCGATTTGTTTCTTTGTATGGAAAAGGCCTTCTATTAAACGAATGCCACGGTACAAATCATTTATCAATAAAGGGATAGAGCCTATTATTTTACCAATGGTAAGTATCATTACAATATCAAAGGCATACATAACATGTACCATGTTGCTATACCCCTTATTTAATATGGCTGCTATAATTAAATGAATGATAGCCAGGGCTGAAACAGACCAATAGGCTATAGCCAAACGCTTTTTAGGCTTGATATGCCACTTTGCGGTGAGAGAGCGGATAGCCTGGTAGAAATAGGCATCAACCAGAAGCGCTATAACAGGTATTATTAAAAAGCGTATAATCATAAGCATTGCAAAGGTAGACGGTAGCTGTTATATTATATTGTATAGAAAGAACAAAATACGGGTTAAATGGTTAATTTTGTATAAAATTTAGCAATGGCAAGTGATATAAGGCTTAATACAATTGAAGAAGCAATTGACGATATTAAAGCCGGCAAGGTGATAATAGTAGTAGACGACGAGGACCGTGAAAATGAAGGCGATTTTGTTTGTGCGGCACGCAGCGTTACCCCAGAGATTATAAACTTTATGGCAACCCATGGGCGCGGGCTTATTTGCGCGCCTATTATTGATGAGTTGGCCGATAAATTAGGTTTAGAGCTGATGGTGCAGAACAACACATCGCACCACGCTACGCCTTTTACCGTATCTATAGACCTTTTAGGGCATGGGTGTACCACAGGTATATCAGCATCTGACCGGTCTAAAACCATACAGGCATTAATTGACCCTACAATAGACCCCAGCGAGTTTGCCAGGCCTGGACATATTTTCCCACTAAGGGCAAAGAAAGAAGGCGTTTTGCGCCGTTCTGGCCATACAGAGGCAACTACAGATTTTGCCATGCTGGCAGGTTTTGAGCCTGTTGGTGTGCTGGTAGAGATAATGAACGAAGACGGTACTATGGCCCGCTTACCCGAGCTGATGAAGATTGCCGAAAAGTTCAACCTGAAGATAGTATCTATTGAAGACCTTATTAAATACCGCCTGAAACAAGAGAGCCTTATTGATAAGCAGGTAACTGTAAAGTTACCTACCGAATGGGGCGATTTTAACCTTACGGCATACCGCCAGCGTAGTAACAATATGGAACATATTGCGCTGCATAAAGGCACGTGGGATAAGGACGAGCCTGTTATGGTGCGTGTACATTCATCGTGTGTTACGGGTGATATATTCGGCTCGTGCAGGTGCGATTGCGGGCCACAATTGCATAAGGCTATGGAGATGATTGAGAAAGAGGGCAAGGGTGTTATTGTATATATAAACCAGGAAGGCCGCGGTATTGGTTTATTAAATAAGCTTAAAGCATACTCTTTGCAAGAGGAAGGCCGGGATACAGTGGAGGCGAATGCCGAATTAGGTTTTAAACCCGACGAACGCGACTATGGCGTGGGTGCCCAAATTATCCGCAACCTGGGTGTTACCAAGCTTCGCCTTTTAAGCAACAACCCTACCAAACGTGCTGGCCTTATTGGGTATGGATTAGAAATTGTTGAGAATATAGCCATTGAAATTAAGCCTAACGTGCATAACCAAAAGTACCTGGAGACGAAGAAGCTGAAGATGGGGCATAATTTGGAGTTAATAGATTAGTTCTCTTTAGTTAAAAGTTAAAAACTAAAAGTTAAAAGTCTTTATTGGTTTTAGCCTTTAACGTTTTTATTGATGCAACAAGCATAGCAACTATCTCTTTACACTCACTATCTAGTTTATCATAGTATTCCCTGTCTAAATAATCAGTATCATACATTATCGATAACCAGTATTTCGTTTCATTGGCTTCTTTTAATGCTATTGATAGTTTGTGAATAAAATCAGGTTTACTCTGACCAAATTCAGCTTCAACAATCAAGGCCCCAATTGCAGTTCCGCTTCTTAAAACTTGTTTAGAAAGAACAAACTCCTTTTGCTCTTTTTGAATATGCTGGCAAGCTTTAACAATAGCTATTGCAAAAGCATAGCTTTTATCTCTAAGTATTGATTTAGGCATATAGGTATTATTAGTTTTTAACTTTTAGTTTTTAACTTTTAGTTTTTAACTTTTAGTTTTTAACTTTTAGTTTTTAGTTTATCATTGGCACCTATAAGGGTCTTCGGGGTCTTCGCCGGGTTGGCCAAGAACGTAGCATAGGCCCAATTGTTTTGAGTTTATTGCCAATATTTTAATAGATACATCAGTCCCCCGGCTTGCATCGGGGGCCTCAATAATTACTGATGATGTTGGGCTTATACTCTCACAATACACCGTTTCGGTTTTAAATATTTTTCCGTTCGATTGGATGTAGCTTACCTGCATCTCTACATCATCAATTACATAAGCCGACGTGTTGCGGACTTTTATTTTCAACCCACTAATGCCACCAAACGCACCTTTGTTAAAACCACTGGGGTGCGCCGTTACATACTTAGTGATTTTATTTCGTATGGTCTGGGTTTTGTCAACCTCGGGGTCCTTCTCTATGGTTATCAGCTTGGGGCTGTCTTTAGCCGAACCACCGCCACTTACCTTATCCTTAACAAAGGTTTTGGTTTCCATATTATAAACAATGGCAGCTACTATCAGCGCCGATATTACCAGCCCGATACCAATTAACGCTTTTGCCTTGTTTTTGCCTGCCATTACTTAGCCAAACGGTTTTTAACCTCGTAAAACTCCGCCATCATATCGGCTACTACCTGCGCGGCGGGCACAATTTCTTTTACCGCAGCAATAACCTGACCAAGTTCCAGTTCGCCATTCTCCAAATCCCCTTCAAACATGCCTTTTTTAGCCCGGGCGCGACCCAGATGGTTAAATATCTCCTCTATAGGCGCGCCGCGGCGCTCCATCTCGTCAATTTCAGTAAAAAACTTATTTTTAACCAGGCGCACCGGTACCAGCTGTTTCATGCTAAGCATGGTGCCGCCTTCGGGCGTGTTTATCACCACATTTTTAAAATTATCGTGCGCACTACTTTCGGGTGTTGCCACAAAGCGGCTGCCCACCTGCACCCCTTCGGCACCTAAGGCCAGTGCAGCCATCATACCACGGCCGTTGGCTATACCACCGGCAGCTATTACAGGAATTTTCACTGCATCGGCTACCATAGGTATTAGCACCAGTGTAGTCGTTTCATCACGGCCATTGTGTCCACCTGCTTCAAAACCTTCAGCCACAACGGCATCGCAACCGGCATCTTCGGCTTTTTTTGCAAACGTAGTCGATGCTGTAACGTGCACCACTTTAATGCCTGCATCTTTCAGCTGCTTAGTCCACGTTTTGGGGTTGCCGGCCGATGTAAAAACCACCTGCACGCCCTCTTCCATAATAATCTGCATATGCTCCTCTATGCTGGGGTACAGCAAGGGTACATTTACGCCAAACGGCATGTTGGTAGCCGCTTTGCACTTTTGTATATGCTCGCGCAACACATCGGGGTACATACTGCCAGAACCAATAAGACCCAAGCCACCGGCATTGCTAACAGCCGAAGCCAAGCGCCAGCCGCTGCACCATATCATGCCGGCTTGTACAATAGGGTAATCAATATTAAAAAGTTCGCTAACGCGGGTGTTGTAAGGTGGTTGCATTGTTAATCCTGCTTGTTTTGTTTTATCATTTTATATACAAAATATATAAGTATAGCACCTACAATAACTGCAATTGCTACACCACTCCAGCCTATTCCCCAAAAAGGGACATCGGTAGCCGATTGGGGAACCATATCTGAATTTTTCATTGTAGCGCAAAGTAAAGGCTTTTTTGTATTTTTAAATTCATACCTATTTGTTATTGGTTAAAAACTAGCTACTTATTAACTCTAAACAAGTGTTGTGTATTTATTAGTAATTTTACCGCACTATGAAACGCGACAACAAGATTTTCAAACTAATTGAAAAAGAAAACCACCGCCAAACTTACGGTATAGAACTTATAGCATCGGAAAACTACGTTAGCGACCAGGTAATGGAAGCTATGGGTAGCGTACTCACCAACAAATACGCCGAAGGCCTGCCCGGTAAACGCTACTATGGCGGCTGCGAAGTGGTTGACGAGGTAGAGCAACTGGCTATTGACCGCGCAAAAGAACTTTTCAACGCCGAGTGGGTAAACGTGCAACCACACAGTGGTGCACAGGCCAACGCGGCTGTTATGCTAGGGGTAATTAATCCCGGCGATAAAATTCTGGGCTTCGACCTATCGCATGGTGGGCACTTAACGCATGGCTCGCCGGTTAACTTTTCAGGTAAATTATATAAGCCTTCATTCTACGGTGTAGAGCGCGAAACAGGCCTTATCGACTGGAACAAGGTAGAAGCTATAGCCAAGAAAGAAAAGCCAAAGTTGCTTATCTGCGGTGCCTCATCATATTCTCGCGATTGGGATTATGTAAAGCTTCGCCAGATTGCTGATTCAGTTGGCGCTTTGTTATTAGCTGATATTTCGCACCCATCGGGCCTTATTGCCCGTGGCTTATTGAACGACCCCCTACCCCATTGCCATATAGTAACTACTACTACCCACAAAACACTGCGCGGGCCACGTGGCGGTATGATTATGATGGGCAAAGACTTTGAAAACCCATGGGGATTGAAAACACCTAAGGGCGAGGTGAAGATGATGTCGTCTGTATTAGATGGCGCTGTGTTCCCCGGCACACAAGGCGGCCCGTTAGAGCATGTAATTGCTGCCAAAGCCGTTGCCTATGGCGAAGCATTGAGCGACAGCTATATGAAATACATTGTACAGGTGGCTAAAAACGCTACCGTGATGGCTAAAGAGTTTGTAGACCGTGGGTATAACATTATATCGGGCGGCACAGATAACCATCTTATGCTTATTGACCTGCGCGGCAAAAACATTAGCGGCAAGCAGGCTGAAGGTGCCCTTGGCAAAGCCGATATTACCGTAAACAAGAACATGGTTCCGTTTGATGATAAGTCGCCATTTGTTACCTCGGGTATGCGTGTGGGTACATCGGCCATTACCAGCCGTGGCTTGAAAGAAAAGGACATTCCGAAGATAGTAGACTACATAGACCAGGCTATTATTCACCACGAAGACCCACGCACCTTAGGCAAAATACGCAAAAAGGTAAACAGTATGATGGGTGATTACCCGTTGTTTGCCTATTAGAGGAGCGAGGAGTGTTTAGTGAGGAGTGCAAATAGAACTAATTGGACTTACTATGAAGAGGATAGCATTGATATTTTTGGCTGCACTGATACTATCATCGTGTGGTGATTATGGGACGAAGCTGGAGTATGGCAAAGGCGAACTTTACTATACAGAGAAGGTTACCGAGCTGGAGGCTAAAAACATGGGCAAGTACTTAACCGATGTGGCCATGTTTCCCGAAGGGAAGAAAGTTAGCTACCTGCTGGATAAAGACGGCGAGACCTATATTTTTAAGCAGATTGTGGGTAAGGAAGACTATGTTACCGACCAAAACTACCTGGAGGATAGCCAGATGATGGCAGGTTTTATGTCGCACGAGTTGTTTAACGACAAGCCTGTTGAATTCTGGTTGTGCGATAAAACCTTTGAGCCATTGAAAAAGCTTGGATTTAAAACATTGCCCGACTCTATTATTAAGCAAGCCGACCAGGAAAAACTGGAGCGTAAGGATGCCCCTAACGGCGGCCCAAGCGACGAAGTAATTCCGGTAGATACCACACAGGGAACACCGGCTTAGTAACTAAAAACTAAAAGTTAAAAACCAGAAATTACTACACGGTTTAAAACTTAAGGTAATAAAAAAGCCCCGACGTAAACGCCGGGGCTTTTAGTTGGAACAAGGTTCCGAGTTATTTTACAATAAGCTTGCCTGCATATAGCATAGTGCCATTGCCATTTACAAGATTCAGCATATAAATGCCTGATGACTTGTTAACGCTTAATTGTTGTTGGTTTGAAGTAACGTTACCGCTGTCTACTAAACGGCCGGTAGCATCAAACAAACGGTAAGTAACACCTTTAGCTGTAGCAAAGCTTTCGTTAGTAATGTTAAGGGTAAAATCACCATCAGCTGATGGGTTAGGGAATACGCTAACACCTTTAGAGAAAGCATTTTCTTCGATACCGTCAGGTAAGCAAACGCTACCAGGCAGTTGAAGTGTACACATGATACGAGGAGCAAGGTAGCCCTGGATGGTATCAATATAAGCAACCGCTTTAGCTTTGCTCATGTTAGGGTTAGTAGCTTTACCAGCAAGGTGGATGTTAGTACCGTTTAAGTTAGCACCTGTAAGGGCATTAATTTGTTGGCAAACCAATACGGTAGTTGTAGAATCCCACCAATCCCAAGGACCGGCTTGTGGGTTTTGTAAAGGAGCAACCAAGAAGCGGTAGTAACCTTCCCAACCTTCGTTGTGTAAGTTAGCTTGTTGGGTGTAAACATCGTTAAAACCAGCACCAACCCATTGCGCATGGTTGCCTAACTGTACTTGTTTACGAACAACATCGCGGCTACCAGAAACAGGAACAACCTCAAAAGCAGGAGGGCCTGTGCCCGGAACAGTTACAATACCATTAGTATCAGGAGCAAAAGGATCTGTTGCACTGTGGAAAGCCGCAATAGGAGCAGTTCCAGCTGTCAACCAGCTAATATCGCCAAGGGCACCGCCCATGTTTACAGCCATTTGAACATCTGAACCATAACCTGCATAGTTTTCATAAACTAAAGTATCAGCCATTGGCAAGGCATCGCTGGTTTTAAAACCATCATAGTCGCCTAAAGCTGATTGAACAACCATTGGAACAGGGTTATTAGGGTCAGAAAAATCGATAAACTTAGGAATAATAATTTGGGCAGGATCGTTTAAGCTTACGTAAGCCATAGCAATGTAACCACCGGTACCTTGTCCGCAAATAACAATCTTGTTGGTATCAACTTTCCATGGGTTGCCTAATTGCTCTGCAGAGTATTTAAAGTAGCGTACACAACCTTTAACATCTTGCAGGGCTCGGTAAACAGCCTGGATAATAGATTTTTTTCGGGCATCAGCTGTAGGGGCTAATGGGTTCCAACCTTTACGGTAAGAAACAGAAGCTGATGTGTAGCCGCGTTTAGCGAATTTTTTACACATTTCTACTGATGCACTGTCTTTGCGGTCGCCCGTAGGACCACCGTTAAAGTACTTAGGCAGGAAGCTACCTGTTTCTAAGTAAACAACCAATGGGCGAAGTGTAGCGGTATCACCAACAGGTTGGTAAATATCCATCTTCATTTTCTTTAAAGCTGCAGCAGCAGTGGCAAAAGGTGGGTTTGGGAAATACTCATACGACCTTCCATAGGCAGTGTCTGGTGTAACCGTTACCTGCGGGTAAACCTCTGCAGCATAGCGTTGGGCTTGCATGTTGCTGCCCAAAAGCATAAGCAACAAAGCTCCACAAATTTGTAATGTTCTTTTCATAGTTATTTATCAGTTATATGTTACAATTATACTAAAAACTAATTACACAATGCACTAAAATGCAAAACTACACTTTTTTAAGGGTTTTTATGGTTTCTGTAAAAGCCAATTTAACATGCTCTACCAACTCGCCTAAGTTTTCAGGTGGCTCGCCATGTTTGCAGGGCTTTTCTATTTGCAGCAGGGCCGATGCCGTAGTACCCATACCCAGGTTTGCAAAGCTCGATTTCATTTTATGGGCAATTTTGCCAAGCTCAGACCATTTTTGGTCGTTGTAGTTACCTATAAACAAATCCATATCTACTGGCAGGGCTGTTTGGTAAATCCCTAACAACTGCTTAAGGGCACGCTCATCATTATTAATGAGTTTTTTCAGGTATTCTAAGTCAGGTTTTTCCATTTGCATCGTATTTATAGCCTTTCCAACTACCGGAACCTTTACCTTTGGAGTTTCTAATATACTAAAATTATCCTTTACTCCCGTAATTTCTACTATAGCATTATATAAATCGGGTTGTTTAAATGGTTTGGTTATAAACCTGCTAATACCTAGTTGCAAGGCCCTTTCTCTTGTTTCGGGCATTACATCGGCCGTTAAAACCACTATGGGTGTAAGGCTTACCGGCTCCTGCATTTTATTTCGGATATAGTCTGTGGCTTCAAAACCATCCATACGGGGCATTTGAAGATCCATCAGTATAAGGTTGTATTCGTTATCCTCTACCTTTTTTATAGCTTCCAGCCCGTCTTCGGCCATATCAACCTCTACATTCCAGGTATTTAGTATTTGCCCTACCAAAAAGCGGTTCATCTGGTTATCTTCAACAACCAGCACCTTTATGCCCGTAAAATCTGGTATATGGGTTAGTATTTGGGGGATAACATTTGCGACATCAAATGCCGTTATTTTATAAGGTATAATAGCTGTAAAGGTGCTGCCAATACCCGGCTTGCTGTTTACGCTGATATTACCTGCCTGTATTTCTACCAGGCGTTTGGTTATTGTCAGGCCTAAGCCGGTACCACCATACTTAAGGTTAGAGTGGGCCTGGGTAAAACTATCAAAAACGGTTTCTATTTTCTCTTTGGGTATACCAATGCCTGTATCGGCAACTTCAAGCGAAAGGCTAACTCTTTCTGCAGCGCGGCTAATGGTATTAATATTAACCACCACACTGCCATAATTGGTAAATTTAATAGCATTACTTGTCAGGTTGGTTAAAATCTGGCTAAGGCGTACACGGTCGCCAGTAAGTTTTAAAGGCACATCGGGAGCTATATTGGCACTAAAGTCCAGCCCTTTGTTCTTGGCCGATGGCTGCAATGAGCGTACCAACTCATTTACCAGTTCCCGCAAATCGAACGGGGCCTCCTCAATAACCATTTTGCCCGCATCTATTTTTGAAAAGTCAAGTATCTCATTTATAATACGCAATAGGTTTTCTGCAGAATAACGGATAGCATTGAGCTTTTCAAAATCAGGGTTGTCGGTGTTTTTAGCCATTAGCAAATCTGTTAACCCCATAATAGCATTCATAGGGGTACGAATTTCATGGCTCATGTTAGAAAGAAATTCTGACTTGGCCCTTGATGCAGCTTCTGCTGCCGCTTTGGCTTGTATAAGCCGGTCTTCGGCCTTTTTGCGTATGGTTATATCCTGAGAAAAAACCGCTATGCCCGTAATTTCGCCTAACTGGTTTTTAATGGGGTTGAATGTGGTTTCGTAGTCTTTTTTAAACAACGTACCATCGCCAAAAACCTCGTTAATAGTAAACTGCTCGCCACCAAGGGCGCGCTTTAAATATTGGCGAACTACTGTTTTGTTCTTTTTAATATAAGGCAGGTTCAGGTAGTTGCCACCAGGTTCAATCTCCATCTCATACGCATACTTAATAGCACGCTTGTGAGCTGAGTTGAAAGTTATATAATTAAACTTTTTATCAAGGGCATAAATTATACTTTGCGAGCTTTCCAGTATTGCATTAAGCTTAGAACTGTCTTCAAAATCTATACCCTCGCTAATTGTTTTCCTTTCTGATATATCGCGAATAATAACTGTGCTTACCGATGCATCCTGTTTAATAATGCGGGCTTCGTAAAAGCGTTGCTCGTTATCAAGCTTATGTTGGTACTCAAAAGTATAGGTGCCAACAAAATCAGTATCCAAAATACGCGTTACGGCTTGCCTAGATAAAAATGATGGTGGCTCTTTTTTAAGACTTTTTTGATTGAATGCCGCAGTACCCATATATTCCTCGGGCAAATAGGGTGTATACATTCCGTTTGCATGCAGCCTGAACATTTGGCTATTTAAACCTTGTAATACTCTGTTTATATAAGCCAGTAAAGCATGAAGGCGGTGTTCATAAATTACCCTTTTGCGGGTTGATGTTTTATAGCGCCCAGCTGGTAATAGTATACGCCTCAAACTGCGGGGGTTTACCTCATCAACTTGTAAATAATAAAACAGGCCGCAATAAGCCAGTTTTCGCTCGGTTTCATCGTCCAGCTTATCGCAAATAGCAACCAGCGGAATGTCATTAATAATCTCTGCTACCCTTTTCAACCACTCCAGGTTTTCGGTATCGGCAGCAGATAGGTGCAAGAAAATAATATCAAGGTCTTGCCCTTCTATAGCCTCAATTAAATCATCTAGGCTTTTAAGTTTATATAATATTGTTTGTAAAGACGTTGCTTTAAGCGACTTACGAACATGCTCCAACAACTCTTCGTTATCAACAAAAAGGGCTATGTCGTAAGGTTTTTCAAAAAATGACTTTTGTAAATTGCTCATATAACGCCTACAAAGTAACGGTAGTTTATAAAGGTAACGATTGCTTTAATATAAATACATTAATAGTAGAATGTTGAAAAACTGTTTTTGTTGGGCAAAAAAATCGCCTTAGTTTTATAGCCCTATAAATTACCAGGAAACCACATGAGGAAACTTATTACAACACTGACAATTTTCTTACTGGCATCGGCTATAACTGTAAATGCCCAACCGGGCGGTGCAGCAGGCGGAAAAGGAGACGCTAAAAAGGCAAAATTGTATTTTGAGTTTGACAGGAACTACAAAGACGCACTTACTGAGTACCTGAAACTGTTGAAAGACGAGCCCAACGACCCGGAGATAAACTACCGTATAGGGTTATGCTACTTATACACTAATATTGATAAAAAGAAAGCCTATAAGTATCTTGAAATTATGGCTCGTCAGCCAAAAGCACCCGATGAAGTATACTTTGAACTGGGCCGTGCCTACCATATTGTAAACCGTTTTGACGATGCCATAAAAAAATACAGCGAGTTTATAGAGATAGCGCGCCTACGCCCAGCAGAACTTGCAAAAATAAACCGCTATATAGAGCAATGCCGCATTGGCAAAACACTTGTTGCATCGCCGCTTGATGTTACCTTTGAATGCCTTGGCAAAGAGGTTAACAGCCCCTTTGATGATATGTTCCCATTTATTACTGCCGATGAAAGTTACATGACTTTTACATCGCGCCGCAACACAGTTACCGGTGGCTTTAAAGATTTAGACGGTACCTATGCCTCTGATATCTTCTCATCATTACAAACGGCCGGCAAATGGGGAAAGCCTAAAAACCTTTCATCAATAGTTAATACCGGATATTTTGAGGTGGGAACCTCTATGGCGCCCGATGCTACTAATGTTATATGCTATTTTAGTAACGAAACTGCCCAGGCCGATTTATATATTATCAGCAAGAAAGACAAAGCAAAATCGTTTAGCAAAGCCGTATCGTTAGGTGCAGGTGTTAACATGCCAAAGTCGTTAGAAATGGCGGGTGTTATATCGCCTGATGGCAGCACGCTTATTTTCTCTAGCGACCGACCCGGCGGTAAAGGTGGTTTCGACCTTTATAAAAGCACCAACGAAGGTGGCGAATGGAGTGCCCCGGTTAACCTTGGTGCCCCTATTAATACTGATGGTGATGAAGATTACCCTAACTTCTCGCCCGATGGAAAGAAACTATACTTTGCATCAAACTCAGCAAAAAGCATGGGTGGTTTTGATATTTTCTCTGCCACCTACAACAAAGCTACCGAAGGGTACGACGAGCCTGTAAACCTAGGCTACCCTATTAATAATACGGATGATAACCAAACCATCAGCTTTAACCAAACAGGCACTGTTGCCTATGTTTCAGCCTCGCGCGATGGTGGTATTGGCGAATTGGATATCTGGAAAATCACTTTTAAAACCCCTATGGTTGATGTGCAAAAAACCAAATTCAAAGGCATTGTATCACCTGTAGATAAAGAGTTTACCATTACCGTAACCGACAAATTCACCGGCAAAGAGGTTGTTAAAACCACTCCGGAGAAAGGCACCGGCAAATACGCGCTAGACCTTGCTCCCGGCCGCTATATTTTTAAAACCGAAGCGGATGGCTTTATTACCATAACTGAAGAAGTACCTGTATTAGGCAAGGCTACTTTTAAAGAGAATGTTACTAAAGACATTACCATGGTAGAGGGTGTTAACCCACCGCCACCACCTGCCGGCACCAAACCCGGAACACCTGTTAAACCCAAATAATACGTACACCATTGGAAAACCTGAATTTAGAGCGTCCGTTAGCTTTTTTCGACCTGGAAACAACCGGGGTAAACGTGGCAACAGACCGTATAGTAGAGATTAGCGTGCTGAAGGTATTTCCTGACCAGTCGAAAAATACGTTTACCGAAAAAGTAAACCCGGGCATGCCCATACCCCAGCAGTCTACCGATGTGCATGGCATTAGCGATGCCGATGTGGCTGACTGCCCCACCTTTGCCGAACTGGCACCTGCGCTGGCTGAGTTTATTGCCGATTGCGACCTGGCTGGCTTTAATTCTAACCGTTTTGATATACCCTTGTTGTACGAGGAGTTTTTAAGGGCCGGTGTTGATATTGACTTTAAAAACCGCCGCTTTATTGATGTGCAGAATATCTTCCACAAAATGGAGCAACGCACGCTTAAAGCAGCCTATAAGTTTTATTGCGAAAAAGACCTGGAGAACGCGCACAGCGCCGAGGCTGACATTAAAGCTACTTACGAAGTATTGCTGGCCCAGATAGGCCGCTACCCCGATTTGCAGAACGATATTAAATACCTTGCTGAATTTTCGACCCAACGCCAGTTTGCCGACCTTATGGGCCGCATTGGCTATAACGATAAAGGCGAAGAGGTATTTACCTTTGGCAAGCACGCTAATAAGTCTGTAGAACAGGTTTTTGAAATAGAAGCTTCGTATTACGATTGGATGATGAAGGGCGATTTCCCCCTATCAACCAAAAAGCTGATTACCGAGATAAAAGAACGCATGATGGCCAACAAAATGAAGGCCCTGGAGAGTAAGTTTAAACAACCCGGACAATGAAAATTATTTGCATAGGCCGCAACTATGTAGACCATATTGCCGAGCTTAAAAACGATGTGCCCGATGAACCGGTTATTTTTATGAAACCCGACTCGGCATTTAATAAAAATAAGCAAGACGTTTACATACCTGAGTTTACCCAAGACCTGCACTACGAGGCCGAGATTGTGCTCCGCATAAACAAAATGGGTAAACATATCGACGAGCGTTTTGCACGCCGCTATTTCGATGCCATTACCATTGGTATTGATTTTACCGCCCGCGATTTGCAAAACAAGCTGAAAGCCAAAGGCCTGCCATGGGAAAAAGCTAAAGGCTTTGACTACTCTGCCGCTGTAGGCGATTTAGTGCCTGCTGATGATTACCCGGATATGGCCAACATCAACTTTCACCTTGATATAAACGGCAAAACAGTGCAGCAGGGCAATACAGGGTTGGTAATAAATAACTTTAACCAGATTATAGCCTACGCATCAAAATTCTTCACCCTTAAAAAAGGCGACCTTATATTTACCGGTACCCCCGCAGGTGTTGGCCCTGTTGCCATTGGCGATAAGTTGGAAGGGTATATTGAAGGGAAAAAGTTGTTGGAGTTTGGTATTCGATAATTGGGATAAAAATTAATCCTGAATATAAACTTCAACAACACCGGGAGCTTCACCACCCAGAGAATAAAAGCCATCATCGTAAATTATTGCATGACAAATCTTGTCATCCTGATTTAAAAATTTTAAAACAGCATAATGATCACTAATAGTATCGTCGTCCTCATAGTCATGTTTTAATAGGCCTTCTAAATTCCTTTCAAATAAAAAATCCTTTAGCTTAAGAAGGTTATTTTCTGAGTATCGTGTATTCAATATAAACAGCGGCTCACGTAATTCTGTTATACCACTGAAATCAATTTCAATAAAAGCTTTGATTATATTAAGGTAATGAGCCATCTCATCCTCATTTAATAAAGTATGTTCTTTATATTTCATCGCTTATTTGTTAACCGCCTCAAAACTACTCTTTATAGACTCTCCATTTTCATCTACTGCAGTAATAGTATGCAGCCCTGCCGTGGGGAAGAACGCCATCTGGTGGAAGTCGGTGGTTTGGCCTACGTAGTTATCATCTAAATGCCAATACACCGTTGCGCCTGGTTTGCGATGGGCTACTTCAAACACCACCCGCCCGGGCTTGCCATCAATCTCTATAGGCACAAACACTTTGGTAAATTCTTTAGGGTAGATAAAGTCCATGTTTTTGCGGGTGTGCAGGGTCTTTTCACAATCCACGCGGTAGGCTGGCAGCGGAATGTAAAACATGTTCCTTTGCTTATAGTACCATTCCATTGATGGGGGCAACACAAACCACGGGCGGTGTACCATTTGCTCGGTAGGCTCGCAATCGGCTGTTACCTGCCAGCGGCCTGATACATCCAAATGCACCATTTTATGGTACGGACAAGCAGCAGTGCGCAGGCATGTTTTGGGGATCCAAACGCTATCAACAGGGCTGCATATAGGCGATGCTTTAAACCCCGACTGGTGGCATATAGGTACGCGCACCATATCAGCAAACGGCCTCGGGAAAAAGCCGTTGTAATCCAGCTTATTAAATATATCAAACAACAAAGGGGCAGCTGCGCCCAGGCCTGTAAGGTTAGGGCGGCCCTCGCCATCGGCATTACCCACCCATACACCCACCACATATTTAGGAGTTAGCCCAATGGCCCATCCATCGCGGTTGCCAAAGCTGGTACCTGTTTTCCACGCTATTTTCCGCGATGAAGAGAAGAGTGTCCACGCCTGGTCTTCATCGGGGCGAGATACCTCTACCATCGCATCAAATGTTTGCCATATAGCCGAGGCATTTAGGTAATATTGGCTTTTAGAGGTAGCGGGCTTCTTCTTCTTTTTACCATCAGCCAAAATATAATCAGGCTTGCGCAAATCGTTTTGGTAGTAGAGCTTGTTTTGGTTGTAATGGTTTAGCGTCCGTGCCATCGATGCATAAATGCCCACTAAATCGTACAGCTTGCCCTCTGCCCCACCCAGTATCAACGCCAGGCCATAAAACGATGGTGGCCGGCTGAGGGTAGTCATACCCAGTTGCTTCAGCATAAAGTGGAACTTATCTATACCATACGTTTGCAGCATTTTTACAGCAGGTATATTCAGCGACCGAGCCAGGGCTTTTTGGGCTGGCACCGCCCCATCATACGTCAGGTTATAGTTTTCGGGATTGTAACCTGCTATCGAAGTAGGAATATCAGGCACCAGTGCCGATGGGGCAATATCGCCCCCATTAAGCATTGAGCAATAAAGCAGTGGTTTAAGAATACTACCTGTGCTGCGGGCTGCATCGGCAACGTCTACGGCATTGTTATGGTCGCCGGCTATTTCTTTGCTTGTATTACCAACATAGGCCATTACGTTACCCGTTTCCACATCTACCACCACAGCCGATGCGTTGTAAATACCATTCGCAATAAGGGTTTTAATCTGCCGCTCTACCGCTTCGGTAACACCATCCTGCAATCCGGGGCGGATAGAGGTTTTTATATACTCGCCTTTGTGGCCCTCTTTTATAGCGCGTAGCATAAGGTGCGGCGCTTTGTTTGGCAGCGGAAAAGGCTTACCCGGCAAAGGCTCGCGCTTAGCCAGTTCGCAGGTTTGCTGGTCTATATCTCCTGCAACTACCAACCGGTCTAAAAGCCTGTTGCGCTTGTCCAGCAATTTTGCTTGGTTTTTACCGGGATAGATAAGCGATGGGCTATTGGGCAATACCGCCAGCATAGCCGTTTCGGCCCAGCTGAGTTTATTAGCAGGTCGGCCAAAGTAGCGCCATGCTGCCGCCTCAAGCCCTACCACATTGCTGCCAAACGGGGCATGCGATGCATACATGGCCAAAATCTCGTGCTTGGTATAGCCTACCTCTAAACGGGTAGACAGCACAATCTCTACTATCTTTTGAAAAAAGTTCCGCGATTTATTCTTACGTGCTATGCGCATTACCTGCATAGTAATGGTGCTGCCGCCCGATACCCTGTGCCCCGATGATATGTTTTGCCAGGTTGCACGGCCCAATGCAAAAGGATTTACGCCGGGGTGGCTGTAAAAATTACGGTCTTCAAACTGTATAATGCACTTTTCAAACTTCTCGGGTACATTATCAGAATAAGGGAAACGCCATTGCCCATCGTCGGCTATCATAGCGCCAAGCAGGTTGCCCTCGCTATCTACTAATACGGTTGATGTAGGATTATCGAACAACTGCCGTGGCAGCGATGCACAATAGCTAACCAGCAGTATCCCTAAGATAATGCCATAGCGAAGCTTCTTCCTATGCCAAAAAGATAAAAAGCCGGCTTTAAAAACCAGCCAACCATGTTTTATCTTCTGTAAAAAATCCACAATCGCTAAGGGGTTTATGCTATTTTTGTGCCGGTAAAAGCAGGTAGTAAATCTACATATAACCAAAATACCCCATACAGTA
>JAIXUZ010000283.1 GCA_027483285.1 Bacteroidota bacterium | reverse complement strand
TAGAATGGTAAATCGTCGGTAGGGGCACCATTAAATTTTTCCCAGCCGGCTTCTTGTTGCGGTTGGTAAGGTGGCTGGTCGGCGGCTTGCGGGCCTGCACCAGCAGTAGCACGCTCTATGCGCCATGCACGGATATCGGTATACCAACGCTCGTTATACTCGCGTGATTCGATATTGAATTGTACACGTATCTCGTCGCCAATTTTAACATTGCGTAAGCCATCGGCTTTATCGCCCCAGGCTGAAATGCACACCTTTTTAGGGTATTGGTCGGCGGTTTCTATTACAAATTCGCGCTTGGTCCATGTGCCGTTTTTACCTTGTCCTGTTGTTTCAGGCAGTAGGGTAATCAGTTTTCCTGTAATCTCTAAGTTCATCGTTTCTAATTGTTAATTGTTTGTACTGTATCTATGTTATCTGTATTTCTCTCAGTTGCGTTTACCAGTTTGGCCTGGTACTCTTTTGTGTTATATGTAATACCTATCGTTCCTCCTAAATGCTCGGCTTGTGTTAAGTTGGCACCTTTTGTTTTTTGAAAGCGGATGTTTACCGTTCCGTTTCCAAGTTCATTCAAATCGCCACCGTTTATGGTTACCATATTGCCTTCTATCAGTGGCTCTTCAATATAAACCCACTCATTTTTGGTGTTGGTAACCTCCACCCTTAAATGCTCGCCACTGGCAACCGGGGGTAATTTAAATGCAAATATATTTGTTTTTGCTGCATCTAACACCTCCGGTACATCATCTACCTCACATTTTGTTATACCTATACTGTTAGTGAATGTTTTACCGTCGTTATTTGTATACTTAAAAGTGTATTCGGGCTTAAATCCTTTCCCCTCGTACCCATAATGGGTGCCACCAATTACCCCTTTTATCAGGACACCCGATGATGACGACATTTCATTACCATCAAACGTAACATTGGCAGGCGCGGTAAGCAACAAAGTAGTGCCTGTGCTGCCACCAAACCTAAAAGTACTGCCTGCTTTAAGTTCACTACCGGCCTCGTTAAACTCTACCCAATAGTTTTGCCAAACCTCTGTTTGCTTAACATTATCAGAGTTTGATGAATCGGTTGATGCGCAAGCTGCCAGTAGCATGGCAGCTGCGGCTATACCAAGCAGGCTTTTCATAGTTATTTCTTAGTTCGCGTTTCGTAACGGCAAATGCCATCCTGCAAAAATTTCTTGTAGGCTTCTATATCCAAATTAAATGCCCGCGGAACGTTTAGCATCTTGCCTTCATTATCAACCAGCACATACAGCGGTTGTGCATTTTTGTTGTATACTTTTTTCTGCAAATCACTCCACTTACCACCTACGGTAGTAATCTCTTCGTTAGAGAAAGTAGAAGTATACACCTGGTTGGCCGGCAAGGCAGCTTTATCATCGCAGTAAAGCGATATAAATATGTATTCGTCTTTAATCAGGCTTTTCACCTCAGGGTCAACAAATACATTGTCTTCCATTTTACGGCAGTTAGCACAATTGTAGCCGGTAAAATCTATCATAACCGGTTTACCAACTTGTTTTGCATAATTCATGCCCTCATTCAAATCATGAAAAACCTGCTTTTTCTCTACGCTGCGTTCAGTATAGTCGGCTGGAGGAATAAAACCTGCCAACATAGTTAGCGGGCCACCAAACAGCCCTGTGGTAAGGTAAAGGGTAAACGATAGGGTTACCAATGACGACATCATACGGAAAGTACCTATGCCATCAACAGCCTTTTCTTTAGCTGTGCGTATTACCCCAAACAGGTATAAAGCCATACCGGCGAATATTGCAATCCAAATTGAAATGAAAAGCTCGCGCTTTAAAAAATCCCAATGGTAGGCAAGGTCTATGTTTGATATAAACTTCATAGCCAGGGCTAACTCAATAAACCCAAAGCATACTTTAATGGTATTTAACCATCCGCCCGATTTTGGCAGGGTATTTAACCAACCCGGGAAAATAGCCAGCAACATAAACGGCAATGCCAAACCAATGCCAAAGCCCAACAGGGCAATAACCAAGGCTAAATCGCCACCCTTATAAACGGCTTCTACCATAAGTGTGCCCAATAGTGGGCCTGTGCAAGAGAATGATACCAGCACCAGCGTAAATGCCATAAAGAAGATGCCGATAATACCGCCGCGGTCCGACTGCTTATCAACCTTGTTTACAAAGCGGCTGGGCAGGGCAATTTCAAACGCACCAAAAAACGAAATGGCAAAAAGCATAAACACAATAAAGAAAAGCCAGTTAAAAAACGCGCTTGTTGAGATTGCATTTAAGGCATCAGACCCAAATACTTTGGTTACAATGTAGCCGGGAACAACAAATATGAAGATGATAGAAAAACCATAAACTATAGCATTGAAAATGCCTTTGGCCCGCGTGGGGCTGTGCTTGGTAAAAAAGCTTACGTTAAGTGGTATAAGCGGAAAAAGGCAAGGCATTAACAATGCCAGCAAACCAGCGCCAAATGCTAAAAAGAAAATAGACCATAAAGAGTCTAAATCAAGCTTTTCCGATGATATTTCGCCGCACGATTTTTCTAAGCCCGCATATTTACTATCGTCCTTCTCCATAATATCAAAGAAGTTTGTTTGCGGTGCGCTGGGGTCGTATACCACATTGCTATTGCTGCTACCTGCTGTGCCTTCGCATGGGCATGGAGGGCAAGGTGCGCCATTTGCACTGCCCGGTAACACTTTAAGCGTATCAACTACCGTAGCGGTTTTGCCTTTATTTTCAGTATTAATTTCAAACTTAAACGGGCCGCCAATCTCAACGCACAAATCCTTACACGATTGACCGTCTACTTTACCTGTAATGGTAAAATAATCGGTGGTTTTAATTTTTACTTTTTGGATAAATACAGCCTTATCATTAAAAAACAATTCGTCACTTTCCCAAACCTCACTATACTCCTTTTTGTACTTAGGCTCTATAACTTTACCTACCGTTTCAAAATTGCTATTTTTTTTGATTGTAAAAACCAGCGGCCGGGCGCCACCAAAACCGTCTTTACTTGGTGGGTTGTATTGCGAATAAAGGTGCCAACCTTTTTCTATAGTGGCCTTAAACAATAACTCACCTTCTGTATCGCTTATTCTTTTATACTCATAATCCCATTTTACAGGGTTTATAATCTGGCCTGTTGCCGCAATGGCAGTTATGGAAAATAAAACAACAAGTAACCGCGAAAAAACTTTATTCATTGGAAGATTTGTAAACATCAAAAATACGGTTTTAAATTAAAAAACTGTGTAACCGCTGTTACTGTTTATTCTGGGTTGATTTGAATGGTAAAATCGTTGCCTGTTTTAACACATGCCTCTTTACAGGCCTGCCCGTCTACATTACCACTTATTACAAATTTGCTTTGCGCGTTAAATTTTATTTTCTGCTTAAAAACAACCGTGCCGGTATGGAAATGCTCATCGCTCTCCCAAATATCGCTATACTGCTTTTTGTATACTGGTTCTTCTACCTTGCCAACGAGTTCGTAGTTACTATTGGGCTTAAATGTAAATAGCAGCGGGGTTGCACCTCCCAGCCCGTCTTTGCTTGGTGGGTTATCCTGCGAATAAAGGTGCCACTCATCTTCTATAGTAGCTTTTATAAGTAACTCCCCCTCGGTAGCACCGGTTTTTTTGTATTCAAAAACCCACTTAACAGGGTCGTGCATCTGGGCACTAGCTGCGCCAAAAAAAAGCACCAAAACTAACGTTATATATACAGGTATTTTCTTCATAGTAAATTATTAGTCAATTGGTCGCAATTAAACCGCATACCTTACAAAAGGTTGCAAATATTACTCCTTTACCTTGTGGTGCAGGGTTTGTTCTGCGGTGCGTTTTATCAGGTTGTGCGCTTCATCTTTACCAAGGTACCTGTCTATAACCCCATGCACTGCATAGATAGCCGGGGTAAGCCC
>JAIXUZ010000102.1 GCA_027483285.1 Bacteroidota bacterium | reverse complement strand
TCTTCAAAAGAGGTGTAAAAATAGCAAAAAACGCAATATATGAACCTAAAAAGAAAAAGCCGCCTTGTTTAAAACAAGACGGCTTCTCTATTTATTGAAATTCTGCTAGTTACTTATTCCACTATTAGTTTTTTAACCAGGCGGGTAGCGCCTTGGTTAACCTCTACAAAATAAATACCGTGGGCGTTGCCTGTAAGGTCTACATTAAACAGGTTTTGACCTTTGGTAGCAGCAAAGCGGGTGTTAACCACAGCTTTGCCTGTTATATCAAACACACGTACAAACGCATCATTCTCGCTATCGCTTAACAACGATACGGTAAAGTTGCCGGTTGATGGGTTCGGGAACAAGCTTAATGCCTCAAGAGGTTGTAATTCTATACTCTCTGAATCGTCGGCACCGCTCATGGTTTTGAATGATGAGCTGCTTACATCAACCCTTAAACGGTAGCAAGATGTAGCGTTGAATGCACCATTGTAACCATATACCTGTAGGAAGTAAGTGCCGCTGCTGGTAGTGTTGCGGATAATAGTTTCGGCAGTTGTGCCACTGTTTTGAGAGATAGCTAACTGGCTGCCGTTTGAGTTGTATAAACGTACATCACAATCAACAGGTAGCTGGTCTAATGTTACACGGATATTGCGAGCAGATGAAGTTGTAGAGAATCTGAAGTAATCTTTATCTGTAGCAGTACCAATTCTGGCCGATATGTTTGCATTGGTAGCAATGGTTTTGGCCGTTGAACGGGTTTCGTTGCTCTCGTAAGTATCAGTACAAGTAGTACCTGCGCTAAGTGTGGTGAACGATGTTAGGGCACTGTAAGTACCAGAAGTTGAAGAACAAACCGCCTGAACCTGGAACTGGTAAGAGCTGGCAGCTGTTAAGCCTGTAAGAGCTAATGAAGTACCAGTAGTAGAAGTAGTTGTGAAGGTAGTTGCACTTGCTAATTTATATTGTACGTTGTAAGATGTAGCACCTGAAACTGCAGACCAGCCTAAAGTAGCAGTGGTAGTAGTAATACCTGACGCTGCTAGGCCTGATGGAGTTCCACAACCTGTTTGAGATACCGGAGTACAACCCAATGAAGTTGTTAAACCAACACGCGTGCCGCCAGTAGCAAATAATGCCGCCATACGGGCCGATTGGCCAGTGGTAAACATATTCATACAAGCATCATCGGTGTAGTCCATGTAGTTCATAAACATATCGCCGTTAGGACCATTGCTGCATGTTACACGAGGAAATGTTGGGCAACCATAGTTAGATGTTTGCTGGGTTGGGGTGTCGCTTACAAGGTCGCTGCCACAGTTAGCGTCGCCCCAAATGTGGCGCAGGTTTAACCAGTGGCCCACTTCGTGGGTCATAGTGCGGCCATAGTTATATGGCACTGAAGTACCCGGTAGTGTTAAGCTGCCGAATGTAGAGAAAAGGCATACTACCCCATCTGTAGAGGCAGAACCGCCAGGAAACTGAGCGTAACCTAACAAGCCACCGCCTAAGTTACACGACCAAATGTTCAGGTACTGCGATGAGTTCCATGCGTTATCGCCACCGTTTGCAGTAAATTTAACAGCATCGTTACTGCTAAAAGAAGTAACAGTAGTAGATTTACGGATGATGCCAGTAGTAGCTGCACCGTTAGGGTCGCGCTGGGCAAGGCAAAACTGAATTTGCGTGTTGGCAGCAAGGCCTTGGAATGCGGCTGGTGTGTTACCAGCATCAGAATTTAAACGGGCAAAATCTTTGTTTAGCTGGTCTAACTGAGCGTAGATAATAGCATCAGAAATATTTTGAGCTGCCGTATTGTAAACTACGTGAAATACAACCGGAATGGTAATAACTGCTTTTTCTTGTCCGGTGTGGGTACTTACATAGTTATTAGTAAAAGTTTCAATATCAGCCATACGATCGGCTAATTGAGGGTCTGTGTCCAACTGGTGTTGGTGGTACTCTGTAGTTCCGCAATTACGCAAATCTTGTGCTGACGCAGGCACAATTGCTAATAAGGCTATAAAAGCCGATGCGAGGATTGATTTTACTTTCATTATTTATTTACTATTAGTTGAACTACAAATTTCAAAAACAGAATTGGTAAAAAACTAACTTATGTTTTAACCTTAATAATATGGCAGGGCTATTTTTGCCACCAGCCAATTTTTTTCTAAAAATTACAATTTGCTGTTTTACAACAATCTAAACAAGAAAAACCAATCTAAAATGCCTGATTTTAGTTTAATTACCCTCACTTATATACCTAAAATAAGTTGGTTTAAAACTATTGTAGTGTGATTATATATTTTTTACAAAGATGCTATCTGAAAAAGGAGGTAATAAGCAAAAAGCTGGCTATACTTTTACACCAGCAACAAAATCAGCTACATGGCTAACTATAGTCTGATTCCATAGCATACGGTAGTGTCCAACTTTTTGCATAGTTATAAAAGTTGCACGGCTGCCCAGCGCGTTAGCTACATTTTTTGTGTATTGAATAGGGATAATTTTATCAAACTCATCGTGTACAATTAAAAACTCGCCAACATTAACATTATCAACCACTTTAGCTACTTCAATATCATTAATATTGAGATTAAAGTAATCCTCCATATAGGCAATAAACCTGTTGTAATTTTTGGCTGAGAACTGCATTAAATCTGTAAACTCAGTAATTACATCTTTTAATCTATTGGGCGATGTAAGCAATACCATGCGCTGAATACTTATATGCGGGTTTTGCGACAAGGCATACATTGTAGTTGCCGATCCAAAGGAATGGGTGATAACAAGGTCTTTAATTTTTTTCTGCTCAATGATACGGGCAACGGTGTATGAGAAGTTGATAACGTTGGTTCGCTTACCCGTACTTTTACCATGGGCAGGGCCATCAAACGAATATACGGTATATCCGGCGGCTATCAGCTCATCTTTAAAGCCGGCAAGGCTACCTCCATTACCCTCCCAACCGTGCACCAGCAGGGCTTTTTTAGGGCCGTTGCCCCATTTGTATACTACTATATTGTTACCATCAAGCAGCAGGGTTTCCTCTTGGGCGGTAGTTAGTGCTTCTGTTTCCTGTGTACGCACTTTCTTATTTACCGGGGTGGCAAACAACTCGTATGACTTACGCGATGCGTATTTAGGCGCTATTGCAAATAGTGTTTTAAAATATAAGCGGTAGTATTTAAGTACCTGTTCCATGACTTATTGTGTATCAAAGGACAAAAATATACCAAACGGTATATTTAACCAAATTTTTAGGCAAGTATTTTAAATACCGCGGGCTGTAGCATTGCTACAGCCCGCGGTATAACTACTATTACTATGAAAAATTATCCTTTCATCAACTGCACTTCGCAGCTAATGCGTACCTCATCGCTAACCAAAACACCACCGGCTTCAAGGGCGGCGTTCCAGTTTAGGCCAAAATCTTTACGGTTTATTTTACCGTTGATGGTAAAGCCTGCTTTTTTATTGCCCCAGGGGTCAGTCATCACACCACCAAACTCCACATCAAGCTTAATGCGGTGGGTAATGCCTTTAATGGTAAGGTCGCCATACAGCTCGTAGCTGCCGTCGTTATCAACAGCCTCGTAGGTGTTGGCTACAAAATTTATTTGCTTATGGTTTTCAACGTCGAAAAAGTCGGCCGATTTTAAGTGGGCGTCTCGGTCGGCGCTACGGGTATCAACACTGGCAGGGTCTAGCCAAAAGTCAATTTCGGCACTCATAAAATCGTCGCCGGTAGTATATATACTAGCCTCAAAGGTTTTAAACTCGCCTTTTACGTTGGTAAGCATAAGGTGTTTAACCTTAAAGCCAATTTCAGAATGGGCAGCATCAAGCACCCATTTGGTTTTTTCTTCACTCATTTGTTTTAGTGTTTAGGTAATTAATTTTTGTTGCTTTTGAATAGGCAAGTTAATTAATTGTTGCAACATTAAAAAACAACGAGTAAAATTTAATATGGTATTTTACTAAACGTTACATCATTATTTAACCGCCAACCGCGGTTGGTCGTCAGCAGGCAATCTTCCAACTTAAGAACGTAGCATTTATCAGAGGCAGTAAAGTTTACGTAGATATCTGCCCTTTCTTCTTTGATAATTTTATACTCAACACCTTTGTATTTGGCTAGTTTCCAATTAATACCATTTTCTTTGCCTTGCGATACTATTCTACTATAGGATAACTCTGCATTTTCATGTATAAATTCATATAAAACCAAAAAACCATCTTCCTCTTCAGGCCTTAACTTTTCTTTCATCTCCTTTGGAGTAATATAACAGGTATGAAATGACTTGAAATCGTTTTTACTAAAGGCAACAATAACCTGCTCGCCCAACATTTCGGGAGTGAATACCTCCTCTTTACCAGCACAACCGGCAAGTACAATAGATAGTATAGAAAGAATAAGCCCTAAAGCCTTCATTTATTGGTTAGGCACTTTCTCAAAGCGAACTTCGCCAAACAGGCACCAGCCGCGTTTTGGGGT
>JAIXUZ010000315.1 GCA_027483285.1 Bacteroidota bacterium | reverse complement strand
ATACAAGTTCTGCCAAACGTGCCAGCCAAAAGAAAACACCACCGCAATGCCTGATAACCACGCCCGAAAGCCTGCACCTTATGCTGGCTCAAAAGCACTACAACGAGCTGTTTAAAAACTTGCGTTGTGTGGTTGTTGATGAGTGGCACGAGTTGATTGGCAACAAACGCGGTGTGCAGGTAGAACTGGGCCTGTCTCGCCTACGTGGTATGCTGCCCGAACTACGCACCTGGGGTATATCGGCTACCATTGGCAACCTTGACGAGGCCATGGAAGTGTTACTGGGAATGAGCCACCCCAAAAGCAAAATTATTAAGGCAGAGATTGATAAGAAACTGGAGATTGAAACCATCATCCCCGATGAGATTGAGACCTTCCCATGGGCAGGGCATTTGGGTATAAAGCTGATAAAACGGGCTGTTGATATTATCAATAAATCGCGCTCTACACTGGTGTTTACCAATACACGGTCGCAGGCAGAGATATGGTACCAGCGGCTGTTGGAAGAACAACCCGAATGGGCAGGCATTATAGCTTTGCACCATGGGTCGCTAAGTGCCGAAACCCGCAAGTGGGTAGAGGAGGCGCTAGACGCAGGGATGCTCAAAGTAGTAGTATGTACCAGCAGCCTCGATTTAGGGGTCGACTTCCGCCCTGTAGAAACCGTAATACAAGTAGGCAGCCCCAAAGGTGTGGCAAGGTTTGCACAACGTGCAGGGCGTAGCGGCCACGCGCCGGGGCAGGTAAGCCGCATTTATATGCTGCCCACCAACGCATTAGAACTGATGGAGGCCGCTGCCTTTAAAGAAGCCTTCAGGCAAAAGCGGTTTGAAAGCCGCATGCCCGTGGTGCGTGCCTTCGATGTGCTGATACAATACCTGGTAACGTTGGCGGTATCTGACGGGTTTTACCCCGGCGATGTATACTACGAGGTGAAGAACACCTTTGCTTATAACAGTATTGACGAGGACGAATGGGGCCAGCTGCTCGACTTTATCCGCTTTGGGGGAGAAACACTGCGCAACTACAACGAGTTTAACAAGGTAGAGGTAGAAGACGGCCTGTGGATAGTGAAAAGCCGCATGGTAGCCATGCGCCACCGCTTATCTATTGGCACTATAGCTTCAGACAGTATGATAACCGTGCAGTACATGACGGGTAAGCGCATTGGGGCTATGGAAGAATACTTCATATCGAAACTAAAACCGGGCGATACATTTACCTTCTCGGGCCGCACGTTGGAGCTGGTAATGATACGCGACATGAAGGCTTGGGTAAAAAATGGCAAAGGCAAATCTATAGTACCCTCATGGATGGGAGGGAGGATGCCTTTATCATCAGAGGTATCAGAGTTTTTAAGGCTTAAGCTTGACGAATACGTTAGCGGCAAAAGTTGGGAAGATGAGATGTTGTATCTAACGCCCTTGTTCGAGATACAGAAAGAGCGCTCGGCGATACCGCGTACTAATGAGTTGCTGATAGAGTTCCATAAATCGAAGGAAGGCAGCCACCTGTTTTTCTTTCCGTTTGAGGGGCGCTTGGTGCACGAGGGCATGGCTATGTTACTGGCCTACCGCATATCAAAAAATATGAAGGTAACCTTCTCGCTGGCTATGAATGATTATGGTTTTGAGCTGCTAACCGATGCCGAATTATTCCCCGAAGATTTTATTAATTACGAACTGTTTAGCACCGATAATTTGCTCAACGATATATACGCCAGCACCAACTACACCGAGATTGCCCGCAGGCGCTTCCGTGATATTGCCTCTATTGCCGGGCTGGTATTTAAGGGCTACCCCGATAAGGTGGTAAAAACCCGCCACCTGCAAGCCAGCAGCAGCCTGTTTTACGATGTGTTTAATGATTATGACAAGAACAACCTACTCCTGCGCCAGGCTATGGAAGAGGCCTTGTATTTTCAGCTGGAAGAGGTGCGCCTGCGCCAGGCACTAAAACGTATACAGGGGCAAACCATCATACTGAAAAAGCCCGATAAGCCTACGCCGTTTGCCTTCCCTATAATGGTTGATGGCCTAAGCCGCCACAAACTAACCAACGAGGGCATTGCCGACAGGGTGAGGAAGATGATTGAGAAAGCGACGAGGTAAACTAAAAACGAAAAGTTTAAAACGAAAAATAATTCTTGCTAATGTTTTTCAAATCATCTCCGTAGGAGATAAATCTCTATAGAAAAGAAATCATGTATAATGTGGTACCCCTTAGGGGTACAATGCTTTTTGGACTTATGCTTCTATAGATATTCAATCCCTACGGGATTAATAACATGAAATAATTCCCTAACCCGTTGCTGACTATAAATTTTTTATGGAATCCCTTTCTCGCTTGCATCATCTTCTAAAACAAAGATGCCATGCAAAAGCCGGAAGATATTTCTAATGTTGAACTGAAGTTTATCTGCAACGAGAATTGGGACAAGATGCACCCTGTAGAGGGTGGCCGCCATTGCGATGTATGCAACAAAAAGGTGGTAGACTTTACCAACAAAACCCAAAACGATTTTACCCGCGCATGGCAAGAAGCTGATGGTAAGTTATGCGGGCGTTTTAAAGCCAAACAAACCATTCACCTGCCGCAGTT
>JAIXUZ010000214.1 GCA_027483285.1 Bacteroidota bacterium | reverse complement strand
CATTTAATTAAAAAGTTAATAATCGGCTGCGGTTGAATTCACATTTGGGACTGGTGATTCAATGCCAGTGCAAACGGTAATGGTCCTTTATTTTTTTAATTTGGGATAACACTTTTTATTTGATGCAAAATAACACTTATTTTTATCACAATCATCTTTAGAAAAATCATATTTTTCACATCTGATTTGCTCTGCATCTTTGTTATTTTGGGCCCCCTTTTTTAATTGTTCAGGACGTTGTTCCTGGGCTTGTGGTATTTGTGGCTTCTTATTTTCTAAT
Source organism: Bacteroidota bacterium (assembly GCA_027483285.1). Taxonomy (GTDB): domain Bacteria; phylum Bacteroidota; class Bacteroidia; order CAMBQF01; family CAMBQF01; genus CAMBQF01. Next base: position 2,353 of record JAIXUZ010000214.1, on the reverse strand, counting down.
AATCCTTGCAATTGTTCTTCCGGGTCTGCTGCACCTTTATCTAATCGTCCCGGTTTTTCGTCACCTGTAAATGATATTCCTTTATCTTGCCGTTTTTTATTTTGAGCTGGGTGGGATGCCTTTGTGTCTGCCTGTGCAATTTGTGGCTGTTTTAATGGTTCCCATGCAGGCACTTCTTTTTTAGTAGATGCTATCTTCGGTCGTGATGTCGCTAATTCGGCACTATCAACTTTAACGCTTGGTTGTAATGCCCTAATCTTACGTTCTAATGCGGTTCCTGGGTCCGCAAATTCTAACCCTGGGATTTCTAAATCAGCTTCGGTGAGCTCAAAATCATCGGCAAATTCGATTTCATAATCCATCTTCTTCTTCATACTCTTAATTATTTCGCGTAAATCACTTTGGAGTTTACTCAAGTCCATATTAAAATTGCTATCTATGGGTACAGATTTTTCATGTGTGTCGCCATTAATCATTTTAAATTTGATAATGGCTTTATTATCTGCCATGGATATGTCATATTGTGAAATAAGTAATGTATCTTTAAGTGCAAATCCAGATAATTTATATCTTATTTGTGAAATTAAATGTTCTTTGCGGAAAAATTTAGGTGTCGTATTTTCTGTAACAGAATAATTCTTAAGTAATATAGGGCTTGACTGGTCAACTTTATCATATCCCTTAAACAAAGTCTTAACGATGACATTCTTAAAAGTAGACTGTAACCCCGTCATCCCATTTATATCATCAAGGGTGATTAAATTTTCCAAATGCTTATTATAGTCTTCATAATATTTCTTTGAAACGGATGCCAAGTTTTCGTAGCTTTTAATGAGCTTATCTTCACTATCTTTGCTTGCAGCCAATACTGTCTTCCCTACTTTTTTTGTTTGTGTTTGACGCCTCTTTTTGTTTCCAAATAACAAGTCTAACAAGAAACCACCTTTTTGTTTAGAATCTGGTATTTCATGTTCAGACGTCATGTGTTTATTTTTTACCGTTTTTGTCATTTATTACCCACTAAGATTTTTATTAGGTATTTATTTAGCAATCAAATTAAACTAAAATATAAAAAATAAACTGAACGCATCCCTATTCATCTTAGTTTCTACCGCTCACATCCCTTTTTCTCTCAGGGCTTTAGCCCTGAGTAAAAAGAGAACCACATAAATGCGTAGCATTTATGGCAGTTACGTAAGTGGGCGTTCGCCCACACGGAACAAAAACCGTGAATTATGTGTTACGCCAATAGTGGTTGAATTTACATTTGGTCTGGTGATTCAGTGTAAGCGGTATTATGTCGCCGCTTTAGCTTTAGCCTCTTCGAGCTCTTTGCGATGGGTCACCTGGAAATCCTTATTCAGGCTATCAAATGTATTGATATTTAGCGCAACACAACCCTTAAAGTCCATTGCGCCGGTATGATTAAGATTAATACTCAGGTCGAGCCAACAATCACCACCACAGTCAAGCCAGCGTTTACAGAATAGATAATCTTCGCTCAGATATACTTTTGATTGTGGGTCAATCTCGGTGTCAAATAGCGTATAAAAATAGTCTTCTGCTTTTTCACTATGATAACCTGCGACATTGTTTTTATATTTCAGGTCCTCATGACGTAGCATTAGAATGTTTATACATTCTTTCTTAATAAGCATAAATCCCGTCCCGATATCTTTAACCTTAACCATACCATTGTTAACCTGTGCAGTGAGTTTGCCGTCAGGCGTTTGTTGATATACCGGATTAAACACATAATCCAGGGATTTGGCCATAAGCATATCCTCTGCCATGTCCTTATCTTGACCCAGGTTGGCTTTGACTTTATCCCAATTAATCATCTTTTTGGGATAACAACCACCGCTAAGGTCACGGTCCATTAATACCAGCTTGATGATTGATACCCATGAAAAGGTGATATCAGCATCAATAAACATAAGATGTGACGCTGCATCATCTGCCATAAAACGGGCAACTATACCATTGCGAGCTCTGGGGATAAGACTTTCACTGCCAATTGTGCAAAGGTCGAATGGCACACCGAGTTTAGTAAAGTTAATACACATATCACAAATACTTTGCATATATCCAATATGAACAAGGCCACCGTAGCACGGTGTGCCAATTACAATTTTAAAGGGTTGTTTTGCTTCTGCTTTCTGCTTAGCATACATTTGAATAGCATCAAATACACTAATTTCGCGTGTTTGGCCTTGTTCGGGTTGTGTTGCTACTGCGGTAGACATGATTATATTATTAGGTTCCTTTTAGTAATTTGTAAGAAAACGGCTTTAATTTAAAAAATAATGATACCGTAGGGCAAGGCATTATTCATTATTCATTATTCATTATT
>JAIXUZ010000321.1 GCA_027483285.1 Bacteroidota bacterium | reverse complement strand
TTTGTGCAGGCTGCCGGTATTGAGGGGTCTGTTTCTGACGGAAAAATGCCACCCTGGCCGCCAGACCAGGCTTATCGTCGCTACGCCCATGAGCGTACATTAACACCAACCGAGAAAGGCAAGATACTTGAATGGGTTGCCAACGGCGCACCCGAAGGCGATGCTAACACCGCCCCTGCGCCACCGGTATTTGCCAGCGCCTGGGAAATTGCCAACCCAAGCCTTAGCGTGGTTATGCCCGAATATTTTTCTGAAGCCGTAAGCGATGATATGTATAAGTGCTTTGCCATACCTACAGGCATTACAGAGGATAAATATATTAAATCAATAGAGGTAATACCCGGCAACCGCGCCGTAGTTCACCACGTACTTATTTACCAAGACCAAAGTGGCGATTGCCTGGCCCTTGACGCGGCAGACCCTAACCCCGGCTATACCAACTACGGTGGCGCGGGCAGCAACAACGCCAAACTGGTTGGCGGATGGGCACCCGGCGCAAGGCCTTACACCTTGCCCAACGGCTTTGGTATAAAGCTAAAAGCCAACTCAGCATTGGTACTACAAATACATTACCCATCAGGCACTGTAGGGTCGTTAGATAGTACCCGCGTTAACTTTGAGTTTACCGATGGGACCAACGTGCGCGAGGTATATGTGTTCCCTGTGCTAAACCACGTTATAAGCATGGTTGATGGCCCGCTTAGCATTCCCGCTAACACCGCCCGCACGTTTACTGAGGAATACCTTGTGCCTAATAAAATTACCGCGTTCAGCGTATCACCACACATGCACCTTATTGGCCGCAACACCAAGGTTTACGGTTTGCCGCCCAACAATGGCGATACCCTTAAGCTAATAAACATACCCGATTGGAATTTCGGCTGGCAAGGCGCTTACCAGTTTCAGTACGCGCAGCCTATTGAAGAGGGCACTTTGTTACGCTCTGTAAACACCTACGACAATACAGCGAACAACCCCTACAACCCTAACAACCCGCCACAGGATGTAAGCCAGGGCGAATCTACCGACGAGGAGATGATGCTTACCTTCTTCGCCTACTCGCTATACCAACCGGGCGATGAAAACATATTGATGGATTCAACTTTGTTAACCACATCGGCACCTCAGCAGGTAGCTAATAAACTTAATGTGTTCTTCTACCCAAACCCAGCTACCAACAATGTGTTTATAGATATTCCTAACGATAATGATGCCTATACACTAACCCTGTATAACCAAATGGGCCAGGCTGTGCTTAGCAGCCGCCTACAGCAAGATGGCTGGTTTGATATTGCCACCTTACCTGCGGGCCTTTACATTGCCGATGTGCGCAACGCCAAAGGCATCTACACCCAAAAGCTTTTGAAATATTAGTAATAGATTTAATACTGTGTTCCTTAAAAGCCCTGCTAGCAATAGCGGGGTTTTTTACTTCCCTCCTATCCGCTCCAAGTACTCTTCCGCAACCCTTATATGTTCAGGCAGCTTAGGCCCCATTTTGTCTAGTTGCTTTACCATAACAGCCATGCGCGGGTTGCGCCCAAAAAACTCGCTGTGGTTAGCAATAAACCGCCAGTAAAGCCCATCCCATACCTTCATCCATTTTTCGTTGCCAGCGGGCTTATAATGGCTCATTTTGGCTATGTAGTTTGATGAGCTTATATAGGGCTTGGTACTCATCAACCCACCATCTGCATATTGGCTCATGCCATACACATTGGGTACCATCACCCAGTCGTAGGCATCAATGTAAAGCTCCATAAACCATTGGTAAATCGCGTCGGGCTTAAAACCGCATAAACACATGTAGTTGCCCAGCACCATCAGCCGCTCTATATGGTGGTTGTAGGCGATGTATTTCAGCTTTACAATACAATCATCAATAGGTGCGATGCCCGTATTCTCCGTATAAAACACTGCGGGTATATCCCTATCATGTTTCCAATAGTTATGCGTGCGCTGGCTGCGCCCTTTCAAAATATACACCGCCCGTATGTATTCCCTCCACCCCAACACCTGCCTTACAAACCCCTCCAACGAGTTTAGCGGAACACCATGTTCCTTAGCGCTGTTTATCGCCTCATCAACCACCTCAGCAGGGTTCAAAAGGCCAATATTCAGCATGGGCGTTATTACCGCGTGGAACAGCGTTGTTTCGCCCTTTACAATCGCGTCCTGGTATATGCCGTAGTTGGTAAACCGCTCTTTTAAAAACAGGGCAAACCATTGCCTGCTTTCCGCATGGGTTATGGGGTAGTTAAATGCCTTAGCAATGCCAAAATTACCAGCGAAATGGGTATCAACATAAGCTATGGCTTCGGTAACAAAAGCATTGGGTTTAGCAATAGGTATGGGTGGCACATACGTGCCTTGAGGCATCTTGCTGCGGTTCTCCACATCGTACGTCCACTGCCCGCCAAGAGGTTTTCCGTTGTCCAGCATTATGTTAAGCCGCTCACGCTGGTCGGTATAAAACTTAGTCAGGTAAAACCGCTTCGACTTGGCAAAATACTCCCGCACATACGCCTCCGTACATATAAAGTTAGGGCTCTCCACCTTGGTGGTTTTAATGTCCTGTGCGGCGGCTGTTTCTTCTATCCGCCTACCCAGCCAATCGTCTACCACATCGCAATAAAACAACTGCTTTGTGCCTTGCGTTTTAAGCCACGCTATCAGGTTCCTCACATCTGCCCGTTCATCAAACGCCTCTATATATTCGGTGGTAAAGCCAGCCGGCGTTTCGCTTTGTTGATAGGCTTTCATACTGGCCCTGTGCAGCACCAGCTTTTGTTTATGGAAAGCGTATTGCCTGAAAAACAAGTACTCCTCTACCAGAAAAACCGTAGCACCCGGCACCAGCGCGGGGTTATCTTCAAACAATTGGTGCGGAAATACCAGGCTTACTTTTTCCATAGCCCACAATAACAGCGTGGCTATCTTTTTGTTGAATAGCGTGCGCAAACAAAACGCCCCCGGCAGTTATGTCAGGGGCGTTTACTATGAAGAGAAAAAGAGACTGTTCTTATTTAACCAGCAACCTATTGGTTAGCATGGTACCCTCGCTGCGGATAACAATAGTATACAAGCCTGCGGCATATCCCGCCACGTTGGTGTTGTATATTTTTTGCCCTGCGGGGATGGTTTCGGTTAACACAATCTGGCCTACGCTGTTGTATACCTGTAGCGTTGCCGCTTTATTGGTTTTGGTATCAAGCAATAGGGTAACCTCGCCATTAGCTGGGTTAGGGTAAACCGAAAGGCTGCCTTTTGGCTGTTGCGTTTCAGCTACCGATGTGCTTAGGTTTGATGCAGGAAGCTCCACAAAATCAACCCAAACAGCATCTGCGTTTTCCGATTGTAGTTCATCTTTTACATAATCCCAGCGGAAGGTATGCGAACCCGCTGTTACAGGGTAGCTTACGCGTTCCCAATCAACCAGGCCACTCCATGCGCCTTTTTCAGTACCGTCAATATAGAATTTAAGGAAATCCCAATCCTGCTCGCTGCTAATCTTCTTAAAGAAGGCAATAGAGTCGTTTTGTGTAACGTCCAGAGTCAACTCCATAGTGGATGTCTGGCTTTCGGTAATAGTGCCCGAGCGTGCGCTATTATCACCCTCGTATTTAATGCTGCCATCTATCACCCAGGGGCTGGTTCCGCTCATCTGCCAATCAAACGAGTTAAAGTCGGCACTTTCTAAATCATCTACCAGCATATTTACCTTAACCAATTGCGTACGTTGCGCGGTATAAGCGCCCGCGGCCACATCGTAACCAAGGGTTATATAGTGGTTTACAGGAGTGTTGGCATCGGCAGTAAGGCTAAACGTTCCATTAGCATTGCCTGTAACAGGTATCACACCAACGTTATCGGTAGTATTGTTAAGGGTAACCATGCCGCCCGA
>JAIXUZ010000437.1 GCA_027483285.1 Bacteroidota bacterium | reverse complement strand
GGTAACCAGTATTCTATCCGCTATATGGATTCCCGCCTTACCGAAGAGCTTAAATACAACTTAAACTTATTGGTTGAATCGTTCCTTAGCGAGGTTATCAACTCGGCATCGGTACCTGTATTGGTAACTGATAGCCTGGAGCAAACGGTAATTGCATCGGGCAATATTGATACCAGTAAGATAAAAGACAAAACATACTTAAAGTCGCTAGTTAGCGATATGGAAGCGCAAAACACACACATTGATGTATATATTGCCGAGCGCGGTTCTGCAAAAATATTTTATAAAGACAGCTACATACTACAACAATTGCGTTACTACCCATACATTCAGTTTGGGGTTATCGGCCTGTTTATTATTGTGGGCTATATGATGTTTAGCTTCTCTCGCCGTGCCGAGCAAAACATGGTATGGGTAGGTATGGCTAAAGAAACAGCCCATCAGTTGGGTACTCCACTATCCTCTCTAATTGCGTGGATAGAATACTTCAGGCTGAAAGACATAGACAGCGAAATTGTTAATGAAATGGAGAAAGACGTTAAGCGGCTCGAAACCATTACCGACCGTTTCTCTAAAATTGGCGCTGCCCCTAAGCTAGACCCTGAAGACATTAGCATGGTGCTTACCGATGCTATAGATTATATGAAAGCGCGTGTATCGTCTAAGGTGCAATTCAACATGCACTTTAATACACCGCCGGGGACACAGGCTTTGCTTAACAAACCACTGTTTGAGTGGGTTATTGAAAACCTTACCCGCAACGCCATTGATGCCATGGACGGTACCGGCAGCATTACAGTTGAAGTAAGGGATAGCATGCACCAGATAACCATAGATATTACCGATACCGGAAAGGGTATGCCTAAAAGCATGTTTAAAGCAATATTTGAGCCTGGCTACACAAGTAAGCGCAGAGGCTGGGGCTTAGGCCTGTCATTATCTAAAAGGATAATGGAAGAATACCATAAGGGCAAAATTGCTGTAAAACGCTCTGAGGTTGGAAAAGGTACCACCTTCCGCTTAATATTGAATAAAGCGTCTTAACCCTTATTTATCTTCCAGGTCTATTACTGATAAACTAAGTGGGTATCTGTTTCTTTATAGTTACATCAACTGTATTGTCTACCTGATGGGGAAGGATAGTCAGCTTGGCTATATCCATCATTTCAGCCTCATATTCATATTTCCTCACTGGGATAGCAATATCTTTTTTTGTGGGGCTGCTTATCCAATTGTTTCTTTATCGGGCTTGCAGGTATAAAAAGCAAACATAGTGTACCCTATAAATAGAATAATGAGGAAAATGGCAAAATTACTCAATGTCTCGCCAATAGAATATGTGCGCAGGTAAAGGTCTCTAAAAACAAATATCCCAACAGCTATTACAGCCAAAAGAAACAACCAGCCAACAATATGTATAGGTATAAAAAATATATACTTACGGCGGAAGAAGTATAGCTTAAATTTTGATGCCATGCTTGGCTAAAATAATAATTATCGTTCAATCCCAACAACAAATATCAGGATAAGCTTTAACAGGCTTACTTAAACTCTACAGTGCTTACTACACGCTCAGTGCCACGCATAACCACCACCTCGGCTACACTACCTTTCTTTTGTGCAGCAAGGGCTTTCATGTAGGTCGTCATATCGGTAACCTCAACGTCTCCCAACTTAACAATTATATCACCTTTTTTCAGGCCTGCCAATGCAGCGGGCTTACCATCGGTAACACCATCAACATGCACCCCCTTACCATCAAAAGCATAGTCGGGCATAATACCCATGGTAACTTTAAACTTAGGAGTATCTTCGGCCTTTACTTTAGTTGCTAAAAAAGGCTGTTTAGGCTGCAGTTGCAGCTCATCAACAAGGGCTATTGCATAATCTACTACTACCTTTTCACCATCGTAGTTAATCTTATCGGGCGTATCGCTTGGTTTATGATAGTCACTATGCTGGCCTGTAAAGAAATGCAGCACGGGAATATTTTGTAAATAGAATGATGTTTGGTCTGAAGGGCCTATACCCGAACTGTCTTGTTTAATTGTAAGTCCTGTATTAACAGAACCTATAGCCGGTACAAAGTTGGGCGACGTACCCACGCCATATACAATAAGCTTATTGGTTTCTTTGCTCAGGCGGCCTATCATGTCAAAGTTCAGCATAAAGTTAACCAAGGCTAAATCAATGGTAGGTTTGACCGTAAACTTCTTAGAGCCCAGCAATCCCAGTTCTTCACCAGAAAAGGCCATAAATAAAAAATTGTATTCTTCTTTAATGTTATTGGTAGCATAGTGGCGGGCCATCTCCAACATACCTGCCGTACCCGATGCATTATCATCGGCACCATAGTGGGCTTTGTTATCAGGGTTTGCATCTAACGAGTTATGGTCGTGCCCTAGACCTAAGTGGTCGTAATGGGCACCTATTATAATAGTATTGGTAGCACCGTTATCTAAATACCCAACCACATTGGTTAGCTTGCGCTCTGCGCCATCGCCAATAGTATCGTGCGGGTTGCTTTTATCTTTAAATGTAAAGGTTTGAAAATAGCCGTTATCACCTTTAGGTGTTAAGCCATAGCTTTTAAACTGTTTAGCTATATACTCCGATGCAAGCTTTTCGCCTTTGCTGCCCGTACCTCTACCCTGTAGCTTTTTACCAGCTAAAAAGTATATATGCTTTTTAAGGTTATCGGTTGATGTTTGCGCGGTTGCTGAGAAGGCAAACGCCAATATAACACACCCCGTCACGATAAATCGTGACACCCCTTTAGAGAGGGGATTGAAAATATTTTTCATTTTTAATTTTTCGTTTTTCATTAAACTAGTCTACCCAATCAGCTATAAAAAGGTTAGTATCTCGGCTGCCCGGTTTGTTGGTACGGTTAGACGAGAAAATAAGCTTCTTGCCATCAGGCGAAAACATAGGGAAGGCATTAAAAATACTCTCTGTAGTTATTTGTTCAGGCTCACCGGTACCATCTGCATTTACCATGTATAATTGAAAATCATACCCTTTGGTAGACTTGTGGTTTGATGAGAAGATTATCTTTTTACCATCGTGGGTAAAAAACGGAGCCCAATTGGCTTTGCCAAGATAGGTAACCTGTTTAAGGTTTGTTCCATCTACATTGCAGGTATAAATCTCCATTTCGGTAGGCATGACCAGGCCTTGGACCAACAAGTCTTTATACTCTTTCACATCAGCCTCAACAGTTGGGCGCGATGAGCGGAATACCAATTGCGTTCCATCGGGCGAAAAGAAAGCGCCACCATCATAACCCAAACCTGTTGTTATCTGCTTAACGTCAGATCCGTCAATATTCATGGTAAACAATTCAGGGTCGCCGGTACGCATTGATGTAAATACAATCTTATCTCCCTTTGGCGATACCGTAGCCTCCGCATCGTAACCCGGAGTGTTGGTTAGTTGCTTTACAATCTTACCATCAAGGTCGGCCACAAAAATGTCGAAGCTCTCATATATAGCCCAAACGTATTTGCGGTCAGCACGCGGAGCAGGTGCAGGTGGGCAATCATCACCGGCTAAATGAGTCGATGCATAAAGTATTTGCTTGTTGCCCGGCATAAAGAATGAACAGGTAGTGCGGCCTTTACCGGTGCTAATACGTTGTGGAACTTTAGTACTGTCTTTCAATGGCTTAGTAAGATCGTACATATGGATTTGGTCGCACTTGTTACCCCAGGCGGCATAATCGCTCTGAAAGCTCGCTTTCTTTCCATCAAAGCTAAAATAAGCCTCGGCATTGTTACCACCAAAAGTTAACTGTTTTATGTTTTTAAGGTGTTTTTCAGTAACCTGAGCCTGCATAGCCGCAGTTAAAAGTAGAGTAAACAGTACTACAATATTTTTCATGGCCGCAAAGGTAATTGATAAAGCAATAGTATAATACCGTTTAAAGGAGGGCAATACCGTTCTACGGAATATCAGTAGTCTCAACATTTTTTTTCTGCGAACTGTCAACCACTAACTGTGAACTCTTCAAGAACTTAAGTTCTGCAACAATAATATAGCTAACAATACACATCAAAGTCCACGAGCCTAGCTTTTGTAACTTTACAACCTGCCAGCCATTGTGTTGGTGGGCATACTTCCAGGCACCAAAAAAGGTGGCTATATTCTCACCCATCCATATAAATAAGCCTATTAATATAAAGCTAAGCGATACAGGCATCCACCTTCGTTTTTCGCCCGTGCTAAACCATACACGCGCTTTGTAAAAAACTGCCACTACCAATACTGATAATATATACCGCAAATCATATAAATAATGATGGGTAAAAAAGTTAAAGTAAATAGCCATACCTATTAACATAGCCACTGTGCGGTTTGGCCAGCCCGTAATTCCGAGGTTAAACCTGCGCCATGCCTGGCACATAAAACTGGCTACCGATGCATACATAAACCCGCTATACAAGGGTACGCCCAATACTTTGCTGTAGCCAAACTCAGGGTAGCTCCAACTCCCCATCCGCACCTTATAAATCTCCATCATCAACCCCAGGTAGTGGAACAGGCATATTACCAGCACCTCATCTTTTGTTTCCAACTTATTACGGTACATCCAAACCTGCATAGCAAGGCAGGCCAGTAG
>JAIXUZ010000230.1 GCA_027483285.1 Bacteroidota bacterium | reverse complement strand
TAACAGGCGCCAAGCCTATACGGCGCGACACACGGTACACATGCGTATCTACCGCCATAGTTGGTTGGTCAAACACTACCGATGCTATTACGTTGGCCGTCTTCCGCCCTACCCCGGGTAGCTGCACCAACTCATCAATAGTAGCGGGCACTTCGCCGTTAAACTTTTCTTTTAGCAGCTTTGCCATGCCTACCAAATGCTTGGCCTTATTGTTAGGGTAGCTTATGCTTTTTATGTATTCAAAAACCTCATCGGGGCTCGATGCCGCCATGGTATCAACATCAGGAAAGCGCTGAAACAAGGCAGGGGTAACTATATTCACCCGCTTATCTGTACACTGCGCAGATAGGGCAACAGCCACAATCAGCTCATACGGGTTGCCATAGTTAAGCTCTGTTTCGGCAGGGGCATTATTCTGCTCAAAATAATCTAAAACCGCCTTATAGCGCTGCTTGGTTGTCATAGGGCAAATATGCAAATTATTTTACTCCCTTCTCCCCTCGGGAGAAGGGCCGGGGATGAGGGGCCAAACGAAAAAATCCCGCCGTGGATGCAGGATTTTCTCTTCAACAAAACAACTAATTTTTATTTAAAAAATCTAACTAACTACGAGGCTAAAAGAACACCATTATCGTCTATCATTTTGCGCAGGTTTTTTAAAGCATAGCGCATACGGCCCAGGGCGGTGTTAAGGTTTACATCAATTTCTTCGGCAATTTCGTGGAATTTAAGGCCTGCATAGTGGCGCAAAAATATTATCTCACGTTGCGATTCGGGTAGCGAGTTTACAAGCTTTTTAAGGTCTTGTTTTATCTGCTCGCTTATAATATCATCTTCGCGGTTTTTATCTAATACACGCATAGTGTCAAAAATATCGTACTCCTCATCATCATTGCGTACCATCTGCATTTTATCACTCCTGCGGATGTGGTCAATTGCCATGTTGTGGGCAATGCGGCCTATCCATGCACCAAAGCAGCTTTGGTCTACATAACGGCCCTTACGGATTTCATTAATTGCTTTCAGAAAGACATCCTGTACAATATCCTTTGCCACTTCGGCATCGCGTACAATGTACATTACGGTTTGGTAGATTCGGCTGCGGTATTTTTTTACCAGCATCTCAAAAGAACGTTCATCGCCGTTAACAAAATTGTTAAGCAACAATTGGTCGTTGGTGTTTTCTGTATTCATATATACCTCGTATTAGATTTTGGATTTCGACTAATAACTATTTAGAGTAGAGGTATATGCTATAGAATATTTTAGGTGTGTCTAAATTTATATTTCGACCATTATAACGCCACCCTCCAGATAAGGTTACAGCATTGTGTAAGATTTTTTTGATTTTAACATAATAAATCAGGTTAATACACTTACAATCAATAAAATAAATTAAAAAATATTTTTGATTTAAGATAAAATCTATGTAAGATTTAGATTGTAATAATGGAAATTAACTCTAAACATGTTTGTTTTGGATGGCCCAAAAAATAAACCATATTGATATTCCTAATCCAAATATTGGAGATATTAAAAAACGAACCGGATAAGGATTCCCGTTTTTAAATACCAGTATGTATACTAAAACTGAACCAAAAATATAGACACCACATGTTACCAACCCTATTGCAATACCCCAACGCTTTTTATATAAAACACCAAATGCTGCCAATAATGAAATAGGTCCAGACACTATCAAGTGGGCTAATGGTAAAAGCATATTATCTGCGTTTTCTTTTGCAAAAAGCCACCCGTCTCCCCAAGTAAACAATGCCCCAATAACAGCAAAGAAACCGGTAGAAATAAACAAAAAGGCGAATATATTATTAGTTTGCAAACCCATTTAAAGCCTTGAATATAGTTAATATAATAAAGTTAGCTGAATAATATTCCAAACAAAAAGCCCCGTCATTGCTGACAGGGCTTCTTAATTTAATTAGTTTAATATTAACCATTCAATGCTTCGGCACCACCAACAATCTCAAGAATGTCGTTAGTAATAGAAGCCTGGCGGGCTTTGTTATACGTTAATTTAAGCTCTTTAATAAGCTCCTTAGCGTTATCGGTTGCTTTATGCATAGCTGTCATACGCGCACCGTGTTCGGCTGCCTGAGAGTCTAATAAGGCTTTATACAATTGCGTTTTTAGCGAAAGTGGTATAAGGTCTTTTATAATCTCTTCTTTTGATGGCTCAAAAATGTAATCGTTAGCCTTGGCTTTTTTGCCACCGGCAACAACAGGCGCTGGTGTGCTTACAACAGGTAAATACTGCTCAGGCTGAATTAACTGTACCGCTGCATTTTTAAACTGGTTGTAAACCAACTCAACCGTGTCGTATTCGCCATTTACAAAGCCTTCCATAATAAACTCGGCAATAGGGGCGGCTTTAGCAAAGCTAAGTCCGTCAAACACCTCGTTGGCCGATTTTATAACCGTAAACTTGTTTTTAGTGTAAAAGTCGGTTGCCTTTTTACCTATGGTAATAATTTGCACGTTGCCTGCCTTATACTGGGCCTGGTACTTTGTATTAAGCAATACGCGTACCTCTTTCATTACGTTGGCGTTAAAGGCACCTGCAAGGCCGCGGTTTGATGTAATAACCACAAGCAATACTTTAGTAGGCTCGCGTTCCTGAGAGTAAATACTCTCAGAACTGTCAAGCATACCGCTTAGGTTTTCCAAAATCTCGCGGAGTTTGGTTGCATAGGGGCGCATTTGGGTAATAGCATCCTGGGCACGCTTTAATTTAGCGGCAGATACCATCTTCATAGCGCTGGTAATTTGTACGGTAGAGCTTACCGATACTATGCGTGTTTTAACCTCTTTTAAACTCGGCATTTAGTGTTGTATTAAGCTTTATAAGTGCTCGACAAATCGCGGGCAACACTTTCTAATGTATTGGTAATTTCGTCTGTCAACTGGCCTTTTTTCAAACCGTCAAGCACGTTTTTGTGTTGTGCTTCTAGCAGGGCAAGGAAGTTAGCTTCAAACTCTTTTACCTTCTCAACAGGTACATCGCGCAATAAGCCTTTAGTACCGCAGTAAATAATAGCTACCTGCTGCTCTACACGTAGTGGAGAGAACTGGGCTTGCTTAAGAATTTCTACGTTACGTGCACCTTTATCAAGTACCGATTTTGTTGCAGCATCAAGGTCTGAACCGAATTTAGAGAACGCTTCCAACTCGCGGAACTGGGCCTGGTCAAGCTTTAACGTACCGGCAATCTTTTTCATTGATTTAATTTGGGCGTTACCACCTACACGAGATACCGATATACCTACGTTGATAGCCGGGCGGATACCAGAGTTGAACAAGTTCGACTCTAAGAAAATCTGGCCATCAGTAATAGAAATTACGTTGGTTGGGATGTATGCTGATACGTCGCCTGCTTGTGTTTCAATGATAGGAAGAGCTGTTAACGAGCCGCCACCTTTAACCTTACCTACTAATGATGGTGGAAGGTCGTTCATGTTTTTAGCAATATCGTCGTTAGCATTTACCTTAGCGGCACGCTCCAGTAATCTGCTGTGAAGGTAGAATACGTCACCAGGGTAAGCCTCGCGGCCCGGTGGGCGACGAAGTAATAAAGACACCTCGCGGTAAGCAACGGCTTGTTTAGACAAGTCATCATACACAATAAGGGCCGGACGGCCGGTATCGCGGAAATACTCGCCAATAGCAGCGCCGGCAAACGGGGCAAAGAACTGCATAGGTGCAGGGTCTGATGCTGTTGCACAAACTACTACGGTGTATGGCATAGCGCCATTTTCTTCAAGCGTACGAACAATACCGGCAACGGTAGAGCCTTTTTGTCCGCAGGCTACGTATATACAAAATACAGGCTGGCCTGCATCGTAAAACTCTTTTTGGTTAATGATGGTGTCGATAGCAACGGTAGTTTTACCTGTTTGGCGGTCGCCAATGATAAGCTCACGTTGACCACGACCAATAGGGATCATCGCGTCGATAGCTTTGATACCTGTTTGCAACGGCTCGTTTACCGGCTGGCGGAAGATAACGCCAGGTGCTTTACGCTCCAAAGGCATCTCAAACAATTCGCCACCAATAGGGCCTTTGCCGTCAATAGGTTCGCCCATGGTGTTAACCACACGGCCAACCATGTTTTCGCCAACGCGTATAGAGGCAATACGGCCTGTACGTTTAGCGGTAGCGCCTTCTTTAATATCGCCCGAAGAACCAAGTAATACAGCACCTACGTTGTCGGCCTCTAAGTTAAGAACAATGCCTTGCAGGCCATTCTCAAACTCAATAAGCTCGCCGGCCTGAACATTGTCCAAACCGTAAATGCGGGCAATACCATCGCCCACTTGTAGCACTGTGCCTACTTCTTCCAATTCGGCGGCTGTTTTGTAGCCGGCCAACTGTTGGCGCAATATCGCCGATACTTCTGCAGGTTTTACTTCTGCCATTATTGTTAAGTTTTAAAAAATTATTAGTATTCTTTAACGTATAGGTTATGGTCAAACTCCTTGCCCAATTCGCGTATCTTGCCAGATACGCTGGTATCAATTTGCTTATCGCCAAAACGTAATATAAAGCCGCCAATAATGCTAGCGTCAATTTTTTCTGTTAATTGTACTTCTTTACCCGTTTGCTGGTGCACCATAGCGCTAATTTTGTTGCGGGTTTCCTCATCTAAAGGCACAGCAGTTGTTACGCTGGCTGTTTCAATACCTTTAAACAGGTTGTACATTTTTAAATACTCAACCGCAATACCTGGCACATAATGCTCGCGGCGTTTGGTTAGTATTATATTTAAAAAAGCCAATGTCATTTTGCCAATCTGGCTTGCAAAAATAGCATCAACAACAGCCTTCTTTTTATCAGTATTTATTACAGGGCTGTTAAACAGCACCACAAGCTCGCGGTTAGCACGGCAAGCCTCGGCAATAATTGCCATATCGGCAAAAACAACCTCTTGCTGCCCCTGCTCTTTGGCCAAATCGAATAATGATTTGGCGTACCGTGTAGCTACTATGCCTCCTCCGCTCATGTTAGTTTAACTTAGCTTCTTCTAAATATTTATTAATAAGGTCTTTTTGGCTTTCTTTATTAGCCAGTTCGGCCTTAATCAATTTCTCAGCAATTTCAACCGATAATAAAGCCACCTGGTTTTTCAGGTCGGTAATTGCAGCCATCTTTTCGTTGTTGATGTTTTCGCGTGCAATTTTAATAAGGCGGTCGGCTTCCTGGGTAGCTTTGTCCTTAGCTTCGCTTATCATGTTTTCTTTAGCTTCGCGGGCAGCTTTTAAAATGTTGTCGCGCTCGGCTTTAGCTTCCTGAATAAGTTGCTCGTTGTTGGCTTGCAAACGGGCCATTTCAAACTTAGCATTTTCTGCAGCCTGTAGGGCGCTTTCAAT
The DNA here is from genome assembly GCA_027483285.1 of Bacteroidota bacterium. GTDB lineage: Bacteria > Bacteroidota > Bacteroidia > CAMBQF01 > CAMBQF01 > CAMBQF01. The sequence continues at coordinate 4,535 of JAIXUZ010000230.1, read as the reverse complement.
GCTTGTTTCGCGCTCTTTAAGCATATCAAGTATGGGTTTCCACGCAAACTTTTTAAGCAAAAAGAAAACGATAAGGAAGGAAACAACCATCCAAAACAATAAGCCTAACTCGGGTTTTATTAAATCCATACGTGTTGTATAGTTTATAGTGTGTTTTTTACTTTTTAAATAAACCGTTGCCAACCAACCGTTGGCAACGGTTTAAAAATTTTAATTCTTCAGTGTACTTTGAATAATTATACGAAAAGTATAAGTAGACAAACTACGATAGCGAAGAACACAGCACCCTCTACAAGAGCGGCAGCAACAATCATGTTACCACGAATGTCGCCTGTAGCTTCTGGTTGACGAGCGATAGACTCAAGAGCTGAGCCACCGATACGGCCAATACCTAAGCCTGCGCCAATTGCAGCAATACCTGCGCCAACACCGGCACCAGCTGCAGCAAGAGGTTGAGCTGCTAAAAGAACTGTTAAAATTGATAATAGTGACATATATGTTGTTTTAAAAAATTTCTAATTAGTGGTGTGCTTCTTCGTGGTGGTGCTCCTCTACCGCAGTGCCAATGTATATGGCCGAAAGCAGGGTGAACACGTAAGCCTGTAAAAAGGCTACCAACAACTCTAACACAAGCATAAATACTTTAAATGCTACAGAGAATATGGCAACACCGTAACCGGCACCGGCATTCATTTCGCCAAAAATAAATATAAGGCTGATGAAAGCTAAACCGATAATATGGCCCGCTGTAATGTTTGCAAAAAGACGTAGTGTTAATACTACCGGCTTAATGAAAACACCCATAATCTCAATAGGTATTAATATTGGCAACACGAAGCCCGGAACGCCCGGTGGGTTAAATATGTGCGACCAGTAATTTTTGTTTGCACTAACGTGGGTAATAATAAATGTTAGTACCGCAAGTGTAACCGTCACTGCTATATTGCCTGTTAGGTTACCGCCGAATGGAGGAGGGAACGGTACAAGGCCCATCATGTTATTAATCCATATAAAGAAGAATATCATTAACAGGTATGGAGTGTATTTTTCGTACTTAGGGCCTATTGAAGCCTTAGAAACATCGTCTCTGATGAAAACAATAAACGGTTCAAATATGGCCTGGATGCCTTTAGGAGCTTTGCCGCGATTTTTAGCAAAAGAGCGGGCAACACTTATAAAGATGACACACATTAAGAAAAGGCTGGCAAACAGGATAGATACATTTTTGGTGATAGAAAAATCGTAAAAATCGCTACCATCAACAGAAGCTACTTTGCCGGTATGTAATAATTTGTAGCCATTAACTTCTTTATGGCCATGCTCAAATGCTGAAGAAAGGAAAACATCAAAGCCTTTATCTTTTGAATATAAAATAACTGGAAGTGGAACAGCAACATCGCCAAACAGATGCCAGTCGTGCGCATCGCCAATATGCTCCAAAATCATCTCGCCCGGGTTAAACTTTTTGTCCTCTTCGCCATGACCGTCAAACTCATCGTGGCCGGTAGCAGCCGCAGCCGTATGGTCTGCTTTTTCAGCACCCTCGCCGTTGTGGTTTTCAGTTTTAGCCTCGCCTTTTCCGTGTTCAGCGGGTTCATTAGCCATTAATGCTACATTTAAAAATATCATAGCAAAAACAGCCAACAATAAACTTAATTTACTGATTTTTAGCTTGTTATATGTTGAAGTACGCACCTTTTAGACCTTTTTTTAATCGAGTGCAAAAGTAGGCAATAAAGTCTTACAAAGAAAGAGCGGTTAATAAAAAAATTGCCAACAACTAAAAATCGTTGTTAAAAACAATAAAAAAATCCCTTACGTAGCTTATGTTATTCGCTTTTGCCTGCCCTTATCTTATCCAGCAGTTCATTCAGTTTATGTACATCGGCTTCTGATAGATTACCCATCATTTTCATAATCATGGCATCCTCCTTTTCAATAAGAATGGTTACAAGGTCTACACCTTTATCGGTAATGTTAACATCAACCAGGCGTTTGTCTTTATCGCAGCCTTTTTTCATCAAAAGGCCTTTAGCAATAAGCCTGTCTACAATACGCGATGCATCAGACGCTTTATCAAGCATACGGTTGCGTATTTCTTGTGTTGAAAGGGGTGTTGGGTGGCTGCCGTTTAGTATGCGCAGCACATTAAACTGCTGGTGCGACAAGTCGTAATCCTCCAAATATCCCCTTAAACTATAACTAACCCAGTTATAAGTATATAACAGGTTAATCATCCCTTTCTGCCACTCGTGGCGGAAACGCGACTGCTTTATGTCTTCTCCTATACCCATTGTTTACAATAAGCCCCGGAAACGTTTTGCGTAAACCGGGGCTGCAAATTTAATAATAATTTAAAATATAATTGACTAAAAATTTTCTAACACCTTGGTAGAAAAAGTAGTAAGCCAATTATTTTTTGGCAAATTCTACGTTTACTTTAATCTTAACATCTTTACCTACAACAGCTCCACCCGCCTCGGTTAGGGTGTTCCATTTCAGGTTATAATCAAAACGGTTTACAGTTAAGCTTGCAGTAAAACCTGCTTTGGTATTGCCCCAGGGGTCTTTTACGGTTGGTTTGCTAACTACCGACCAAGAAACACTTTTAGTAATATCGCGGATGGTTAAATCGCCAGTTAAAAGGTATTTATTACCTGATAGTTTTTTAAAGGTTTTGCTTTTGAAAGAGATGTTTGGGTATTTCTCAGCATTAAAAAAGTCGTCGCTCTTTAAGTGGCCATCGCGTTTGTCATCGTCGGTATCAATAGAGTTAACCTCTGCTTTAAAATCAACAGCGGCATCAGAGTAATCAGCTTTTTCGCCGGTCATAGAGCCTTCAAACTTGCGGAATTTACCTTCTACTTCAGCAACCATTAAGTGCTCAATAGAAAAGCTGATGCTTGAGTGAGAACGGTCTAATGTCCAGGTGGTGGCATCAGGGTTTACAATTGTGTTTACATTGCTGTTAGCGGCTTTAACACCTACCATTTTGTCGCTTTTTAAACCAAAGGCCAAGAAGCTTATTGTTGCTACCAATAAGGTGGCGGCTGTAATTAAACGTGCTTTTTTCATTTTTAAATAGTTTTATTTAGTTATAGATTTTTTAAAGTTAGTTGTTTGCGTAGTAAAAACGTTCAAAAACAATTTTACCATCTTCCCATTTTTGCACAGCAACCTGGGTGCGGGCTACACGGCCGTAACCTTTAAGGGTAACATCCATAAACGATTCTACCATGGCAGTGCCGGTTTCTTCGTTTACCGCTACCGATTTAATTTCGGCACCATGAAACTCTTCAATAGCGTTTACAAAATTGGTTTCGTACTCGCGGTTTACATCTTTACCAATGCGCTGGGCATCGTTGTTTTCCTGCATAATAATGTTGTCTGCATACAACTCTTCAAATGCACCTAAAATGTTGCCTTTTAAAATTTCTCCATTTAAATAGTCAACTTTTGCTTTTAACGTATTCATTGTTCTTATTTTTAGTTCGATTTAAAATTACAAGACAAATTTAATGTTATAACTTCAATGTTCAAACATTGTAATGTAAAATATTTATTAACTTATTGATAATCAAATATAAAAAATTATGAAGTCAGGTCAAAAAGTGCTACTCGGAGTGTTTGTCTTTCTATTTATAGCAGGCGGTGTTAACCATTTTATAGCCCCGGGCTTCTATTTAAAGCTGCTAGACTACATATTACCGGCAGGAAATGAGGAGTTGGCCAAGCAACTGGTTATGGTAAGCGGGGTTACAGAAATACTGGCAGGCCTGCTATTTATACTGCCACAAACCCGCCGGTGGGGTGCCATATTTATACTACTGCATTTGCTGGCCTTTGTACCGGTGCATGTTGCCATGTGCTTTGTGCGCGTGCCCGGCGAGGACCCTAACGTGGCCTATTTTGCATGGCCAAGGCTTATAGTACAGTTTATGCTTATATACTGGATAGCGCTATTTACCCAAAAACCCCTAAACCAAACTAAATGAAAAAGCTGATTGCATTTGTGCTGATAGCCTTTGCCGCGCAGGCGGGGCTTGCCAACAACATAGCCGGTGGTAAAGACACCATTACCATTGAATTATCTAAAACCCTGAAAATAAATTGGAGCATTAAGGGCTCTAAGGTGGTGCAAGACTCGCTATTTATAAAAGCCAAGAGCAGTAAAAAGGCATTGAAGCTGGAACTGCTGGAGCTTATACCCGATACTACACCCCTTGATTTTGAGGCCTGCTTTAAAAAAGGCAAGGTTAAAAAAGGCGATGTAGCCTTTTACCTGTTTGATGAGGTGTTTAACGTACCCTACCCTACAGCTATTGGCAAGGCTTTTCCTGATATACCGCTAAATTGCAAACCGCCACTGGGCTTATACGATTATATAGAGGCTAACCGCGACCTGGTAATTACCAACATGAAAGCTTTTTATATTAAGTAGTCAATAAATAATAATTCAATTGGCTCTCCCCCTGCCAAGGGGGAGTACTCACGCCAAAGGCGGGAGGGAGGGGGTAATAAAACTAAATAGTATT
>JAIXUZ010000339.1 GCA_027483285.1 Bacteroidota bacterium | reverse complement strand
GCAGCAGAGCAATTTGCTGTATTCTCTGAGATATATTACAAAGATGGCTGGAACGTATATGTCGATGGCAAACCTTCAGATTATGTACGCGCTAACTTTGTTTTACGTGCTATGAAAGTGCCTGCAGGCAAACACAAAATAGAATTTAAGTTTGAGCCTGCGCAATACAGCCAGGGCGAAACTGTTGCCCTTGCAGGTTCTATTTTAGTTTTCCTTGCGTTGGCAGGGGCTGCTTTTCTTGAATTGCGCCGTAAAAAAGAAGACGAAGAGCCAGCTGCTTAATGGCTAAGGTACTCATCATTACATATTATTGGCCCCCATCGGGTGGCTCGGGCGTGCAGCGCTGGGTATACTTTGCCCGCCACCTGCGCGAACTGGGCTTTGAACCTATTGTTATTACAGTTGATGAAACCAAGGCATCGTATAAGTTTATTGATGAGAGCTTCGGTAACCTGGTAAAAGAGGTTGAGGTGCATAAAACCGATACCTTCGAGGTGCTTAAACTGTACTCAAAAATCATGGGTGGCGACGACCGAAAGTTTATCCCCCAGGGTTTTGCAGGCGAAAAGAAGCCGGGCTTTTTTCAGCGCGTCAGCCGTTTTATTAGGGGCAACTTTTTTATTCCTGATGCCCGTGTGGGCTGGGTTAAATATGCCCGCGCCAAAGCCGAGGAGATAATAAAGAAAGAGGGTATAAAAACGGTTATTACAACAGGTCCGCCACATTCTACCCACCTGGTAGGCCTGCACCTGAAAAATAAACTGGACATAAACTGGTTTGCCGATTTGCGCGACCCTTGGACAGAGATTTACTACAACGAACTGCTTTTTCAAACCAACTACGCGAAAAACGTAAACAAGCGGTTAGAAAAGAAAGTACTGGAAACCGCCAATAAGGTAACTACCGTTGGCCCTACCTTGGCGGCATTGCTGGCTGATAAATTAGCATCAACCCAAAAAGCTAAAGTAAACGTACTATACAACGGCTATGATAGCGATAAAATGGCAGGTTTGCCAGCCTATACCAAAAGTAATAAATTCATTATCAGCTTTATTGGTATTTTAAGTGATAGCCAGCCAATCAACGCTTTTGTAGATGGGCTACGACTGTTTTTTATGGAGGTTGATGATGCCATAAATAACGTAGAGTTCCATTCAGCGGGCGAGGTTTCTAATGGGATTGAACAAAACCTGTTGCAGGTAATGCCAGCTACACGCATTGTTAAGCACGGCTACTTGCCGCACCAAAAGGCTTTGGCCCAAATGAGTGCTTCAGACCTGTTGTTTAACAGCCTGGCCGAGATGCCCGAAAGCAAGCTCCTTATATCGGGTAAGTTGATGGAATACCTGGCCAGTGGTCGCCCTGTGCTTTGCCTGGGCGACACCAGTGGCGATGCTGCTAACCTGCTAAACAAGTTTGAACGCTCTGCCATATTTGCCCGCAATGAAGCTGAAAAAATAGCCGCTTTTATAAAAGATATATATTTACTGTGGCAAAAAAATGAAAATGGGTCTATTGTCCGCCCGGGTATCGAAGAATATTCGCGCCGCGCGGTAACCCAAAAATTAGCCACACTTATTAAAACCAGTGAACAATAAATGACTGACGGATTTACTGAAAATATAAAGAAACTATTGGTGTTGGGCCCACATCCTGACGATGGCGAGTTTTCATCGGGTGGCACCATTGCTAAAATGTTAGAGAATGGGGTAGAGGTGCATTATGCTGTTTTTAGTATGTGCGAAAAATCTGTACCTAAAGGCTACGAGCCTGATGCCATTAAAAATGAGCTGATTGCTGCCGCTAAGTTTATGGGCATTGAGCAAAACCTTATTATGTATAATTATGAGGTGCGTTGCTTTCCTGAACACCGCCAAAGTATATTAGAAGACCTTGTAGCCCTTGACCGCCGCATAAAGCCCGATTTGGTTTTACTGCCCAGCAGTGCCGATGTGCATCAGGACCATAAAACCATCCACGAAGAGGGGGTGCGTGCCTTTAAAAACACCCGCATTTTGGGCTACGAAATGCCATGGAACAACTTTACCTTCCACAGCAATATGTATGTTGCGTTGGAAGAACGCCATATCCAAAAAAAGATTGAGTGGATTGATAAATACGAAACGCAAAAATTTCGCTACTACAGCAGCGATGAGTTTGTAAACAGCTTGTCTAAACTACGCGGCATACAAATACGCAAGCCCTATGCCGAGGCTTTTGAAATGATACGATGGATAATGTAACCATACAAAATATCCTTGATTTTGCTACCGGTTTGGGACTTGAAACCCAGAGCGGGGCAGACGCGCGCTATGATGAGGTTATCACCACAGCTAAAAGCATTAACATTGCAAAGCAGGGTCAAATAACATTCCTGTCTTCTAAGTTTGCTGATACTGCCGGGCAGTTGTTGAATGGTTCGGGCAGCAACCTGATTGTACTGGAAGACACCTTCAAAGCCTTGGCAACTCCGAAGGCTTTTACTACCAAGCATTTCATTTTTTCGGCAGAGCCTAAAAAGGTTATATCGGCCATTATGCTGCATTTCTTTCATAGCAAAGGTGCGCATAGCATACACCCAACAGCTATAGTTTCAGCAAAAGCAACCATTGGGGATAATGTGCATATTGGCCCTTATACAGTTATAGAAGATAACGTAACTATTGGCAATAATACCAGCATTGCATCGCACGTGCATATTCAGCACAACTGCACTATTGGTAATAATGTGGTAATCAAATCGAGTACCGTTATAGGTAACAGCGGTTTTGGGTTGACAAAAAATGAGGTGGGAGAGTATGCCGAATTCCCCCATTTTGGTGGGGTACTTATTGCCGACAATGTACAAATAGGTAGCAATACCTGCATCGACCGTGGCTCGTTAAATGATACCATCATCCACAAAGGGGTTAAAATTGATAACCTTGTGCATGTGGCCCATAATGTAGAGATTGGCGAGAACACCCTGATAATAGCCAATACCATGATAGGTGGCAGTACTAAAATTGGCGCCAATTGCTGGATAGCCCCTTCGGTTAGCCTGCGCAATGCCATTACCATTGGCGATAATACTACTGTTGGCCTGGGCAGTGTGGTTACCAAAAGCTTTGAAAATGAGCCTGAAATAGCAGGTGTTCCTGCGCGTAAACTCACTGAGTTTAAGGCACTTCTTGAACAGTTTAAAAAGCTGGTTTAGCACCTTTTTTCCTCATTCTATTTGTTTTATACTTTATAAAAACTATTTTTATGAAGTTAAACCTTAATATAGGTATGAAAAATCGTTTATTTCCTTTAGTACTATTTACATTCAGCGCTGTGCTTTTTTCAGCCACCAATGCCTTTGCCGATGATGGTAAAAACGCTATACGCTTTGTCCAAAACAAAGGCCAGTGGGAAAATAAAATACTTTACAAGGCCTCTATACCCGATGGAGACTTGTTTTTTGAAAAAAACTGCCTGACCTTTAATTTTTATGATGGTAAAGCTGTACGCCGCGTGCATGCTAATAAAGGCGATGGCCTGCCACCAAAAAAGATTATAGATTTCCATGCCTTTAAACTGAAGTTTTCAGGGGCTAATCCCAATCCGGCAATGTTCTCGCTAAGTCAAACCAGCGAGTATTATAACTATTACATAGGCAACAAAAAGGATAAGTGGGCATCGCATGTTAATGCGTTTCAGCATGTGCGCTATACCGGTATTTACAATGGTATCGACCTTTCAGTAAAAGCCAATGGCATGTCGGTTAAGTATGAATTTACTGTTGCCCCCAATGCCAATGCCAACCAAATTGTTCTTGATTTTGAAGGGGCCAACGGCTTGCAGTTAAAGGATGGTAACTTGATTATCAGCACTTCTATAAACGATATTATTGAACAGAAACCCGTCGCCTTTCAAATGATTAATGGGGTGCAGGTACCCGTTGAGTGTGCGTTTGTACTAAGCGGCACAAAAGTGCTTTACACCTTTCCAAATGGCTACAACAAGAACTACGAACTGGTTGTAGACCCTAATCTGGTGTTCTGTTCTTACTCGGGTTCGCCGGTTGATAACTGGGGCTTTACCGCTACTTACGACCAATTTGGTAACCTATATTCAGGCGGTATAGCTTTTGCCAATGGCTATCCATTTACGGTAGGAGCCTACCAGCAAATATTTGGGGCTGGTAGCTGCGATGCTACCATAAGCAAATACACCTCAGACGGTACTACCTTTTTATACTCAACTTACCTGGGGGGCGACCAAGCCGACCAACCCCATAGTATGATTGTGAACGGGAACAATGAGCTGTATGTTTATGGTAGTACAGGTTCAGATAACTTCCCTACAACTACGGGCGCTTACGATGCTACTTACAATGGCGGTACATCGGTTAGTTTTGAGTCGGGCTTTATTGATTTTAACATTGGGTCAGATATTTACATTGCCCGTTTTAACGACGATGGAACGGCCCTTTTATCATCTACCTATTTTGGCGGTTCGGGCAACGATGGATTAAATATTGACGCCAACCTTCAATACAATTATGCCGACCAATCGCGCGGCGAGATTTTTATTGACCAGCTGAATAACGTTTATATTGGCTCAACAACCCTATCAACCAACCTGCCCGTTAGTATAGGTACGCTGCAGCCTGCCAATGGTGGCGCACAAGATGGCTGTATAGCTAAATTTGATAACAACCTTTCGTCGCTGCAATGGGCAACCTATTTAGGTGGCGGCACTGCCGATGCTATTTACTCATTAGTAGTTGATAAAAACTATAATGTGTATGCAACGGGTGGCACTACATCATCAAACTTCCCGGTAACCAATGGAGCATTGAACACGGCTTACTTAGGTGGTTCAGCCGATGCATTTGTATCTAAAATATCGGCCAACGGGCAGCAATTACTACGTTCAACTTACTATGGCACCGACCAATACGACCAGGCTTATTTTGTGCAACTTGACAAGCAGGGCGATGTTTATTTTGTGGGCCAGACAGAAGGAACAGGCAACGCGCTTATTGTAAATGCCGCCTTTAACAACCCGGGTGGTAACCAGTTTATTGCCAAGTTGGCACCTAACCTTGACAATATTGTATGGTCTACCGCTTTTGGCAAAGCTGCCGGTAAGCCTGATATTGTTCCTTCTGCATTCCTTGTCGATGTTTGTAACAAGGTATATGTTTCGGGCTGGGGCGGCGATTTGTTTGGCCAGAACATTAATAACGCGACAACAACAGGCCTTCCTTTAAGCAATGATGCCTTTCAATCATCTACTGATGGTAGCGACTATTACCTAATGATTATTGATGACAATGCTTCAACGCTTATTTATGCCACCTATTTTGGAGGGGCATTGGCCGAGGAGCACGTTGATGGCGGTACCAGCCGCTTCGACCGTCAGGGTGTTATTTATCAATCGGTATGCGCGGGCTGTGGCGGCTTGAGCGATATGCCTACTAACCCACCAAATGTTGTGTCGCTAACAAACAACAGCCCCAATTGCAACAATGGGGTATTTAAGTTTGATTTTGATTTTCCTATAACCATTGCTGATTTTGCTTACCCACAAACAGGCTGCGCGCCTTATGATATTACGTTTAACAACTTAAGCACCGGTGCCGTTACCTACATATGGGATTTTGGCGATAGCTCTCCAATATCAAATGCACAAAACCCACAGCATACCTACACAAACCCGGGTACATATATTGTTACGCTTATTGTGCAAAACCCTGCTAACTGTAACATTGCCGATACAGTTTCTCAGCAGATATTTATCTTGGACGAAACATCATCAACACTGCCTGATGCAGTTACCTGTCCGGGTATTCCTGTACAAATTGGGATACCAGCCTTAAGCGACCCTAACATTACTTACTTATGGGCACCACCCGGAAGTGTAAGCAATCCTTCAGCATCTAACCCACTGGCAAATATCAGTAACCCCACTACTTTTACACTTTTGGTTACTAATGGAACTTGTGTTGATACCTTCTTTCAAACGGTTAATTTCCAGGGTAACATTAGCATAAATGCGGGGCCTGATGTTACTATATGCCAAGGGCAAACGGGACAAATAGGTTTTGTAGATAACTCCGGGCTCTATAATTACCAGTGGTCTCCTGCTGCCGGGTTAAGCGATCCTACAATATCTAACCCATCAGTTGATGTTTCGCAAACCACTACGTTTTACTTAACTGCAAGTTCAGTTGATACTTCAGCCTGTGGCAGCGATATTGACACGGTTACCGTATTTGTATCCAACATTCCGCCTACGGCAAGCTTTGAATATGCGTTTGCCCCAACCTGCGATAAGCTGGGCTTGGTGTTAGATAATACATCAACCGGCACCGGCCCATTCTATTGGAACCTTGGCGGTGGTTTTATCCCTACCAATGGCGATACCAGCATTTTGGTTGATTATAGCAGTTCGTATACCATAACCCTGGTTGCTGGCACTGCCCCATGTTCTGATACGGTCACCATAACCATTACCGCGCAAGGCTTGGGCGGGTATCTACAGTTGAATGATGTAAACGTGTTTACCCCGTTAAATGGAGATAACCTGAACAGTTGCTTTAGCCCTGCATTACCAATGGGCTATAACTTAGACCCTACAACATACCCATTGTTGGCATGTTCAGAGCTTACCATTTATAACCGTTGGGGACGTAAAATATGGGAAGGTAGTGGATGCTGGGATGGTTACACCCAAGGCGGCTCTGAAGTTTCTGAAGGGGTATACTACTACGTATTTAAAATTGGCGATATAGATAAACACGGCACCATAACCGTAGCCACAGGCAAGTAACAGATTATAATTTATACTAATAAAAAAGGGGCTTATAGCCCCTTTTTTAATTAGCAACAAATGAGATATCCCCTCTGGAGAGGGGTGCCAAGCAAAGCGATGGCGGGGTGTGTATTATTTCCCAATCCAGGCTTTGCGTATAGCCAGTTGTTTGGGTGTAGCATTAGCATTTACCTTAAGCATTGGCTGCCCGCTGGTAACTGTTTTAAGGCTTACAGGGCAGGTAATGTTAAACTCCTTATCGTTATAATCGTGCTTGGCGGTAAGCTTTACCGCTTTGCCAAGTGCGGCCTGGTCTTTTATGTATGCAAACAGGTTATCAATGTTATCAGGCGTTATACGTCGTCCTTCCACGGCAACAATGGCATCTGTTTCGGTTACAAGGCATCCGTCAGAAACTGCATCATCTTGTATAATATCATCTAAAAATATTGCACTGGAGCCTGCAAAAGCTTTGCGCCCCGCTATAAACAATCGCTTGTCGGCACTCTCGTTGGTGTATTGCAGCCCTACCAGTTGTACTATATCTTTAATAGGCAAAGGCGCACTACCACCAACATGGGTTTTTAAAAAGGTTCCAATTTCAGGGTAGGTTAGGCGGGTTATCTCATCAAATAACTGGTCGTCTTTAAAGGGTTTATTTTTGCCATACTTTTTAGATAAATCGGCCATCAGGTTTTGTATTCCATATTTTCCGTCTGATAAAGAGCGGAGCTTAATATCAAGGCATAAACCTATTAGTGCCCCTTTCTCATATACATTACCATATTG
>JAIXUZ010000226.1 GCA_027483285.1 Bacteroidota bacterium | reverse complement strand
GAACCAAAGCCATTGCGGGCAATTTTAATACGGTCTTCAAAAGGGCCTTGAACATCTTCTTTGGTAAGCAGTTCCGTTTCTACAAAATCAATACGGTCTATTTGCGATTTTGGCCCGTTAATGGTAATACTATCGGGCGATATAACAGGGTCGGCCGAGAGCATGTACTGTTTCCTAAAATCAAATTCAGTTTTTAGTACCACGGCCACCTTTTTACCCGCCCTTTCGCTGGCACTAACAAAAAGTGTATCAGGCTCCACCTTAAGCACCTTTGCATCATTACTCAGCTGGCGGGCAATAACCTCGGGCTTGTAGTTTAGCAACACATAGGCCTCGTTACGGCGGTTGTTGCGAAATATGCGGTAGTTATTAAAATCGACAGTGATGGTATGCGCTTCGTTACGGAAGCGGTAGCCTACAATATTGTAGCCATAGTCTTCCAGCTCTATAGAAACCTGGCGTGGCAGGTTAGCATCTTTTACCCCAAAACTGTTGGCATTTTGGTAAAGCACTTCAAAATCTACCAGTACTTTATACGGACGGGTAAGGGCGGTAAGCACCCATAAAAAGCCTGCTACAACTACGCACAAGGCAAACGCCAAAAGCCTTCCACCGGGCCTGAAAAGCTTGCGCAGGGTTCTGGATGTAAATATGTCGCCTATTTCCACAGGGGTGCCGTTTAAGGCAAATGTAACAAAAGCTTGTTAGCTAGCTTTGTTTAATGCTACTGAAGCTTCTTGCGATATAGCGGTTTTGTCAATTTTAAGTTTGCCACCACCTTCAGTTTCAATAATTACGGTAGCCTCGCTTATCTCGGCAATTTTGCCGTGTACGCCACCAATGGTAACTATTTTATCGCCTTTTTTAATTCCCTCGCGGAAAAGTTTGGCTTCTTTAGCTTTTTTAGTTTGGGGGCGGATCATAAAGAAATAAAACACCAAAGCCATCATACCCAACATAGGTAATAATGTGCCAAGGCCACCGCCGCCCTGGGCGCCGCCTTGTGGAGGGCCCATTAAGAAAATTGATAAAAGGGTTGTCATTTGTATGTTATATAATTCTGTGTATTTACTTTTTTACAAAGCCACGTAGCTTAAGCACAATTTTATTTGGCTGCGTGTTGGCTATAACGGTAATGGTTTTGATGACTTCGCCATCGCTGCCTTTGTTAGCTGAATTAAAATCTACTTTAATCTCACCGCTATCGCCGGGGTTGATAGGTTCTTCAGGATACTCAGGAACGGTACATCCGCACGATGGTTTAGCATCGGCAATAATTAAATTGCCCTTGCCTGTATTTTTAAATTTGAAGTTAAACTTAACATGGTCGCCCTCTTGTATAGTGCCGTAGTTATATTCTACCGTTTCAAACTCCATTTTAGGCAGGGTCTCAGGGTCGTAATCGCCCGATGCTGTTGCAGGGTTGTTTACATCGCCGGCATTAATACCGCCTTTTCCATCTCCACAGCTATTAAAAACTAATACTGAAGCCGCTATAAGGGTTAAAAAAATCTTCTTCATGGTACGCGTTGCAATTAAAGCAGCAAAGGTAGTTAAAAATCAACCTCTACTACAAGGGGGCAATGGTCAGAATGACGTGCATCGGGCAATATTATTGCACGGCTTAGCGAACTATCTAACGGTGTGCTTGCCAAATGGTAATCAATACGCCAGCCCAGGTTTTTAGCGCGGGCATTAAAGCGGAAGCTCCACCAGGTGTAATTGTGGGGCTCCTGGTTAAACTTGCGGAAGGTATCAGTAAAGCCCGAATTCATAAACCCGTCAATCCACTCGCGCTCCTCAGGTAAAAAGCCGCTACTTTTAGCGTTGCTCTTAGGGTTGTGTATGTCGATCGGCTTATGGCAAATGTTATAATCGCCGGAAATAATAAGGTTTGGGCGGCTTTGTTTAAGTGTATCAATATAGGGTTGAAAATCGGCCAGGAACTGCATTTTAAACGCCTGCCTTTCATCGCCACTACTACCCGATGGCATGTAGACACTCATTACCGATACGTCACCAAAATCGGCACGGATAATACGGCCTTCGTTATCGTACGCTTCAATACCACAACCATATTCAACCAATGTTGGGGTTATGCGGGTAAGTATAGCGGTACCGCTGTAGCCCTTTTTCTGCGCAGGGTACCAGTAGCAGCTGTAGCCCAGGGCTTCAAAAATATGTTGGTCTATCTGGTCGGGTTCCGCTTTAACCTCTTGCAGGCAAACCACATCGGCATCGGTAGCCTTAAGCCATTCGGCAAAACCTTTAGACATAGCCGAACGTATGCCGTTTACGTTGTATGATATAATTTTTTTCATAAATTAACGTTTATTCTTGTTAATACCTTTTCAAACTAGTTGCTGTGCGAATTATTTGAAGCGGTTAACTTGCAGCTACTATGCGTTGGCGGTTTATATGTGTTTTTTCTGTTTTCCTGTTGATGCTTTTGCCTACCCTGGCAGAGGCACAAACAGGCAGCAACCTGCGTACGCAATACATTAGCACCGCCAAAGATACGGTACAACTAGACAGTTTAAGTATCATTCCGGGGTCGTTTTTTATCCACAATGCCGCAGGCGATAGCGTGGCCGAAAACCTGTATACTTTTGATTTTATTAATGCCCAGCTGATATGGAACCGCAAGGCGCTGAACCAGTTGGGTGTGATGCGCGATACCGTATACGAGGCTAACTTTCGCGTGTTCCCTACGCGCTTAAACAAGCCCGTGGCGCATAAAACTATGGCTACCGTAAACCAGGTAAACAAGGGCTATACCAACCCTTTCCAAATTAAGGGCGACCAAACGAGGGAAGATATTTTTAAGTTTGACGGGTTGCAGAAAAGCGGGGCCATATCGCGCGGTATAAGCTTTGGCAACAACCAGGATGTAGTGGTAAACTCCAACCTCAACTTACAACTCTCCGGCAAAATTGGGGATAATATTGAACTTACCGCGGCTATTACCGACGATAACATCCCTATTCAGCCCGATGGGAATACCCAGCAGTTGCAGGACTTTGACCGGGTATACATTCAGCTGGCGAATGAAAACACCAAGCTGATAGCGGGCGACTTCCAGATAAACCGGCCCGAGAGCTACTTTATGAACTTTAACAAGCGGTTGAAAGGCGGCAGTTTTACTACCAAGTTTACGGCACTGAAAAACAGCGAGGGCAAGGTGATAGCTACCAACAAGGTATCAGCATCAATAGCTATTGCGCGGGGGCGTTTTGCACGCAACCAGATACAGGGTGTGGAAGGCAACCAGGGGCCGTACCGTTTAAGAGGAAATAACAACGAGGTGTTTATCATCATCCTTTCAGGATCAGAAAAAGTATACATTGACGGAAGGCAATTGAAACGCGGGCAGGAAAACGATTATGTTATTGACTACAACACGGCCGAGATTACGTTTACATCGAAAATACTATTAACCAAAGACCTTAGGGTGTTTGTGGAGTTTGAGTATGCAGACAATAACTACTCGCGCACGCTGTACCATTTTGGTGATGATTTTGAAACGGAAAAGCTAAAACTGCATTTTAATGCATACTCTGAACAAGACCTGAAAAATCAACCGCTGCAACAAAGCCTTGCCGCGCCTGAGCGTGCGTTGTTAGATACCATTG
>JAIXUZ010000005.1 GCA_027483285.1 Bacteroidota bacterium | reverse complement strand
GTAGCTAAATCGTTTTTAAGCGCTATGCTGGGCGTGGCTATTGACAGGGGTTTGGTGCAGGGGGTTAAGCAACCTATATGCGACTTCTTCCCAGAACTGAACCGCGACAAGCTGGGTGGCGTAACGATTGAGCATTTACTAAGGCATACATCGGGCATTAGGTTTAAGGGCGCGGGGCACCAATACTATTGCAACGATATTAGCAAGCAGTATAACAAGCGCCTGCGCCTGCGCTGGCAGCCAGGTACGCGCTTTAAATACGACAATGCAAACTCGCAAACGTTGGGAATATTATTAGAAAGAGTGTTTAAAAAGCCACTATCGAAAATTTTGGAAGACGAGATTTGGAAGCCCTGCGGAATGGAGCTGCCCGTTACGTGGAGCAAAGACAACAAGGGCAGTGGGCAGATAAAAGCCTTTTGCTGCCTTAACGGCGCCACCCGCGACTTTGCCAAATTTGGCCGCCTGTACCTTAACAAGGGTAACTGGAACGGCAAGCAGATAATTCCTAAAGAGTGGGTGGAGCAAAGCACTAGTCCTGATACATCGCTGGGGGGCCTGCGCACCGAGAAATACCATTGGTGGATGTTGCCCGACAGCCATGGTGCTTACTATGCTGGAGGCCTATATGGGCAATACATTATTGTATACCCTGAGAAAAACCTGTTGATTATCCGCTTTGCTGAGCGCAACCTACAGCCAGAAGATGAAATTAAAAATTTTTTCAGGGAGGTTATTGAGCAGTTGTGAAATATTAATAAACAGGTATTATAAAAACTATTCAAATACCCTGTTTTATGTTTTTTCTCACAAACAGGCAGGTAAGCCATAGGCGGCTTTAATACAATTTTCAAGTAAAAACGTGCAAACACTTGCTTTTATATCATTAAAAAAACGGGCTGCTATATTTTTTTTCAATCAGCATAAGAAAGCCAAAACCATTGTAAATAAAGAAATGTAGAAATTGAGGCTAAATTACACCCATACTATAACATGCCTATAAATTACTATGTAAGATTTTAACTGATAGCGAATTTATTAATAGAAGCAGGAGGTAAATCTTTGTCGCATTAATAACCACCAACATTAATGCGCTATGAAAACTCCTTTACAAGGTGTTAATTTTACAGACAACCAACCTGTAAAAACCAAACAAAGCAAAACCGTTAATACACCCCTAACAAGGTTTATTACGGCACTACTTGTGTTATTTATTGTCCAAGCATTTGGGCAAACATCGCAAACCTTTACATCAACAGGTACTTATACAGTACCCGCAGGTGTAACTCAACTTGTTGTTGAGTGCTGGGGCGGCGGCGGTGCCGGTGGCGGTGCTACTGGTGACCCTGCAGCAGGCGGTGGTGGTGGCGGCGGCGCTTATGTAAGAAGCACAGTAACCGTAACACCGGGTACTACCTATACTGTAACAGTGGGTGGTATTAAAACAGCTACTACAAACAGTTCGGCAACTACCAACAAAGGTAACCCATCGTGGTTTGGGAGTACCTCTACCATCTTTGCCGAAGGTGGTAATGGTGGAGCACCAGCTACTTCTGATAATTCTAATGGTGCCGGTGGCACAGGTACTACTGCGGCCAGTATTGGTACCTTAAGGAATGCAGGGGGCAATGCAGCAGCAGGTAACTTCAACAACAATATACTTGGCGGTGCAGGTGGTGGCGGTGCAGGTTCTACTGGTGTTGGCGGTAATGCAGCTGCAGGGGTAGGTGGTACTGGCAACACACTAAACGGTGGCAATGGTGCTAACGGTGTGGCTAATTCAACACCTGGCGCAGCTGGTGCCAACTATGGCGGTGGTGGCTCTGGCGGTAAAGCCAGAAGCGGCACCGACCGTGCAGGTGGTTCTGGTGCTGCGGGTTTAGTTATTGTAACTATACCAACCCCTACAAATGATAATTGTTCGGCTGCTACAGCCCTAACCTTAGGAGGAAGCGCTGTTACAGGCGATATTAATCAAGCAACAAGCAGCCTAGCGGCTTGCACAGGTGCTGATGCTTATGATGTATGGTACTCATTTACCACTACATGCAGCGGCAACCATACTATTACTGTTGACCCTAGCAATAACTTTAACGCTGTGGTTCAATTATACAACGCTTGCGGCGGTACAGTGGTAACTCCAAACTCAGGCGGAAGCTGTGTAAACGCTGGTAGCGATAACATTAACGAAACACCTACCTATAACTTAGCATCAGGTACAACATACTATGTTCGTGTATACGACTTTAATGCAACAGCTACGGGCTTCCCTGCAACTACTACTTTTACCATTGCAGTATCTGCACCTGCATTGCCAACAACAGCTAACGCAGGACCCGACCAAACAGGTTTAGCAACATGCGGAGCAACAGCTTTAACATTAGGCGCTAACAACCCAACATCGGGCACAGGTGCATGGTCTATTGTATCAGGCACAGGCGGCTCATTTGTTAATCCATCAAGCTTTAACTCTACTTTTAACGGAACTTTAGGTTCAACTTATACTCTACGTTGGACAATCTCAACATCAGGCTGTACCCCTTCAACAGATGATGTTGTAATTACATTTAACACAAACCCGGTGCTTACTATTACTAACCCTGCCGCGGTTTGTAGCAACTCAGCAGGTGTTAACTTAACAGCTGCTGCTGTAACAGCAGGTAGCACCGGTTCAGGTACATTGTCATACTGGACTAACTCTCTTGGAACAATATCTTTATCAAACCCATCGGCAGTTACAACAGCCGGTATATACTATATTAGAAGTACTACAGCCGCTGGTTGCGTTGATATTGAACCGGTAACTGTAACAATAACTCCATTGCCTGTAGCTACTTTTAGCTATGCAACCCCAATTTGTAAAAATGCCAGCAACCCGCTACCAACCTTAAATGGCGTAGCAGGTACGTTTACCTCAACCGCAGGTTTACTTTTTGTTAGTGCTACTACAGGCCAGGTTAACTTAACAACCAGCACAGCAGGTACCTATACGGTAACTAATACTGTAGCTGCAACAGGTGGTTGCGCGGCGGTAACAGCTACAAGCCCTATTACTATTACTACTCCCCCAACGGCTACCATTACCTATGCCGGTACACCGTTTTGTACTACTACAGCAACAGGTGCTGTAACCCGCACAGGCACAGCAGGTGGTACATACTCATCTACCGCAGGCTTAACAATTAATGCTTCTACAGGAGCTATTACCCCTACCAGCAGCACTGCGGGTACCTATACCGTAACCTATACTGTGGCGGCATCGGGTGGTTGCGCGGCATTTACAACTACAGCTAGTGTTACTATTAATGCAGCCCCATCTGCAACTATTACATATACAGGCGCACCATTTTGTGCTACTACAGCTACAGGCGCAGTAACCCGCACAGGCACAGCAGGTGGAACATACTCATCTACCGCAGGCTTAACAATTAATGCTTCTACTGGTGCAATTACTCCTACAAGCAGCACACCTGGTACCTATACCGTAACTTATACTGTTGCGGCATCGGGTGGATGTGCGGCATTTAGCACAACCACAAGCGTAACTATTAATGCTGTTCCGGTTGCTACATTCAGCTATACCCAAAGCCCTATTTGTAAAAACGGCAGCAACCCATTACCAACCTTTAGCGGTGGTGGAGCAGCAGGCGTATTTACCTCAACAGCAGGCTTATCTTTTGTTAGTGCAACCACAGGCCAAATTAACTTAACAAACAGCACAGTAGGCACATACACCGTAACCAATACGGTAACTGTAGGTGGATGTGTTGTTATAGCAACAAGCCCTATAACTATTACAGCCGTGCCAGCAGCAACTATTGCATATACAGGCACTCCATTTTGTGTTAATACAACAACAGCTGCGGTAACCAGCACAGGTACAGCAGGTGGCACCTATTCTGCCACACCAACAGGCTTAACAATTAATGCTTCTACTGGCACAATTACACCTACCAGCAGCACACCTGGTACCTATACCGTAACTTATACTGTGGCGGTATCGGGTGGATGTGCGGCATTTAGCACAACTACAAGCGTAACTATTGTTGCACTGCCTGTTGTTTCTATCAATGCAAACTACTGTACCCCCGGTGGAGGTATTGTAAGGCTTACCGCCAGCCCCGCAGGCCAAACATACCTATGGAACACCGGTGCGTTTAGCCAGGTTTACGATGCCGACGAAGCAGGCACCTATACTGTTACTGTTACAAACTCTAGCGGCTGTGTAGGCACTAGTTCTGTTAACGTAGCTACCGAGTTGGTTACTAATGGTAACTTCTCTGCCGGTAACACAGGGTTTACTTCTCCTTACTATTACCAATCTGCTTTTAACTTGTATCCTGAGGGGTATTACTCTGTAGGCACAAACGCTAACTTATACCATAACAATTTCTTTGGTACAGACCACACTACCGGCACCGGCAATTTTATGATTATTAACGGTAGCGGCGCGCCAATACCACCGGTTGTTTGGCAACAAACAGTTACCGTACAACCCAATACAACCTATTACTTCTCAGCCTGGACAATGAGCGTTAACAACGTTCCTCCATTTGCTAAATTACGCTTTGCCGTAAATGATGTTCAGGTAGGAACAATTGCATCGCCGGGCGCAGGCCCAACCAGCAATGCCGGCCCATTTAACTGGGTGCGTTTTTACGGCTCGTGGACATCGGGCCCAGCTGAAACAACCGCTGAAATTTCTATTCTAGACGTTGAAACCGCTTTAGGTGGTAACGACTTTGGTTTAGATGATATATCATTCGGCACCCTATCTCCAAGCCCATTTACTGTTACACCAAGTGCAGGCGTTGGCGGCAATACTGTTTGCGAAGGTTCTCCGCTGACTGTTTATTCAAACCGCGAAGGTGGTATGAGTCCTTTTACGTACTCATGGACCGGCCCTAACGGCTTTACTTCAAACGCAGAAAACCCATTTGTATCAGGCTCTGCAACAGCCGCTATGGCAGGCAACTACACCTTATCGATTAGTGATGCTCAGTTATGCACAACTTCAACCAGCTTTGCCCTTACTGTGAATGCATTACCTACTAATTTAACACCAACTGCGGTGCCAACCTCATTATGTTCTGGCGTAAGCAGCAATATACAAATCGCTTCATCGCAGGTGGGTGTTAGTTACCAGTTACGCAACAATACCAACAACGCTCTTGTTGGTACTGCTGTTGCAGGTACTGGTGGCACTATCAGCCTACCTACGGGCAGCATTAGCGCTACTACTACATTTAATGTACTTGCAACAAACACAACAACAGGTTGTAGCCGTCAGCTATCTACCACCCCAACAGTTACCTTATTGCCAACACCTGTATTGGTTATTACCAATCAGGCATCGTGCACGGGAACTATAAACCTAACAGCCGCTGGCGTTACAGCAGGCAGCACTGGCGGTGGCACATTAACCTATTGGACAAATGCTGCATGTACTACTGCTGTTAGCAATCCATCATCAGTAACTACCGGCACTTACTATATAAGAAGTGCTGTTGGCAGCTGTGTTGATATTGAACCAGTTGTAGTTTCAGTTGGAACATTGCCGGTTGCTACCTTTAACTATACCGGCAGCCCATTTTGTTCTTCATCGGCAGACCCGTTGCCAACCTTTAGCGGTGGTGGCGTTGCAGGTGTTTTCTCATCTACCACAGGCGCAGTATTTGTTAGCACAAGCACAGGCCAGATAGATTTATCAGCAACCCCTGCAGGTACCCATACCATTATTAATACCATTACCCCATTGGGTGCATGTTCTCCGGTATCGGTTAGCCGCACCATTGTAGTAACAGCACACCCAAGCGCTACATTCAGCTATGGTGCTACCACCTTCTGCCAAAACGCAAACGCTGCCGACCCTCTTCCTGTATTTAGCCCTGGCGCTTCTGCTGGTACGTTTAGCTCTTCTTTTGGCTTAACATTTATAAATGCCTCTACAGGTCAAATTGATATTTCAGCATCTACACCCGGAAGCTATGCGGTAAGAAACAGCAAAGCAGCATCTGGTGGGTGCCCTGCCGTTAATGCTACATCATTTATCTATATCAACCCATACACCTTCTCGGGTGGTGTGGTAACTACAGCAGCACCAACTACTATTTGCGGTGGCCAAACCATCAACCTTACATCAGAGGCGGCTATTTATCTGTCTGCTGTGTTTAGGGAAGACTTCAACAGTTTGTCAAATAACTGGGTTACCACCAACGCATCAACAGGTGGAACACCGGCTAATGCTGCGTATACTTTAAGGGCCGATGGTTACTCTTATGATGGGTTAACTTTCGAGTCTAATGATGGCACACAGTTTTATATGACTAATAGCAGACTTCAAGGTTCTGGTGGAACAACGGCCACTACACTGCGCTCGCCCGCCATTTCAACTGTTGGCTATGCAAGTTTAGCGCTCGACTTTTTCCATTACTTCAGGGGTGCTTCAAGCGGCGATGCTGCTAAAGTTCAGGTTTCTGTAGATGGTTTTAACTGGATTGATGTAGCTACTTACACAACCACTCAAGGTGCGTCAAATGCCTTCAGCAATGCTGTTATCAACCTTGATGATTATGTAGGCTTACCATCCATGTTCATCCGTTTTAGATACGATGCTACAAACGATAGGTATTGGGCTATTGATAATGTATCATTAACCGGCTATTCTACAAACTATGCTTACTCTTGGGCTTCATCACCAAGCGGGTTTATCTCTGCTTTGCAAAACCCAACAGCTACCCCTGCGGTAAACACATCATATACCGCAACGGCAACAAACAGCTATGGTTGTTCTGCTGCTTCGTCGGCCAACAGTGTTACTGTTAATCCTTCGCCAGCACTTAGCAGCACTCTTACCCCACCAGCTATTTGCAGCAACACGGCATTTACTTATACGCCTACCAGCGCAACAGTTGGAGTTACCTACAGCTGGACCAGGGCTGCCGTTGCCGGTATAAGCAACGCGGCAGTTACTACACCACAGTCTGCAAACCCTAACGAAACGTTAATTAATACTACCACATCGCCTATTGATGTTGTATATAGCTATGTAACTGCTAAAAACGGTTGCTCTACTACCCAAAACGTAACCGTAAGGGTAAATCCACCTAATGTTTGGAATGGTAGCCAAAGCACCAACTGGTTTACAGGCTTAAACTGGTGTATAAATGGTACTGGTATACCAACCTCTACTACAACAGCTTTAATACCATCTGTTACTGTAACAGGCCGCAACCCTATTATTGATAATGCACAAGGCACAAACGCCGTTACTAAAAACCTGCAAATACTATCGGGCGGCGGTTTAACAATAAATGGCAACGCAGCACTTACCATTTGGGGCACCTGGAACAACAACGGAACATTTACCGCCAATAGCAGCACTGTTACCTTTAAAGGCGCCTCTACCGATTCTATTGTTGGCTCAGATGTTCAACAGTTTTACAACCTTACACTTGATAAAGGAACAGATACCACATCTATACTAAAAGCCAATGTTGATGTTAATATGGCTAACAACCTAACACTTAATAATGGCGTATATACGCAAAATGCAGGTGGTGGCAATGTTACAAATGCAGTTGCTATCAGCAATAAATCTGGAATTGATGTAACTAATGACGCGAATTTATCAACTGGCGCAAGCGTTACCAACAATGGCCTATTGCGTATTACAAATGGGGCTATTAGTATTGGCAGCACTACGGCACATAACCTGCTAACAAATTCAGGTGGCCGCGTGCGTGTAACACAAGGCAGACTTGCTGTTGCAGGCAATATTACCAATACAGGTTCTACTGTACGTATTAATGGCGGCACGGCAGAAGTAGGCGGAGCGTATATTAGTACCGGTAACGGTTCTCTAATACAAACAGCTGGTATAATAACACTTAATATGAATATTATTAGTAGCAACAGCAACGCTATATTTGATATTGCGGGCACATCAACTCTTAACCTAACAGGTGGCAGCATTATATTACAAGATGGTAATGGAGACGAAGCGGTTGAGATAGAATCGGGCGCTGGCACTAAAACATTTAGCGCTTTACATAACTTTCAGCTTGGCAATGATTTAACATTAAGTTCAAGCACATTTGAAATGGAAATAGGCTCTACAAAACTTGGAAAACTTACCGTTTATAATGCAGATGCACTTGTAGCAAAACTAAACACCAATATTACAGTTTCTGCACTTGTGTTGAATAGCGTAATAGACCTAAATAGCTACACACTAATAATTGATAACCCATCGGCAAGTGCTATAACCGGCAATAGCTACATAAAAAGCGAGACTGGTAATGGCAACTCTAAACTGCAATGGAATATTGGTAACAGCACAGGTGCTTATGTATTCCCCTTTGGAAATGACATGGGCACAGCCATACCGTTTACGTTTAATATTACTACTGCAGGCTCTCAAACCACAGCAGGCAATATTACCGTAGCCACATATCCAACAACAGACAACAATACCCCATTGGTAAGTGGTGTTAGTCATATGAATATGGAAAATGGAGGCAACGGACCTATGGCAACATTAGACCGCTGGTGGATTATTAATGCAAATAACTACGCTACCAAACCGATATCAAACATGACATTTAAATATGCCGATGTTGACCTTATAGGTAATACTCTATTATCTGAAAACGGCCTAAAAGCACAACGTTGGGATGTATCGTTAAACAATAGCCTTGGCGGATGGAATCCACCTGATTATTTTGGAACAAACACGGTAAACACATCTACTAATACAGTTACAATTAATGATGTAACCAATTACTCACCATGGGTTTTGCACGATGGAACTACTTCTGGCAACTCGCCTCTACCTATCGAATTGTTAGACTTTACTGCAAACTGTAATGGCGATGTGGTTACCATAAACTGGATTACCGCTACCGAGCAAAACAACGATTACTTTACCATTCAACGCTCTGAAGATTTAGTAGTGTTTAATGATATTGCAGTGGTTGAAGGTGCCGGTAACAGCAATGCTCCGCTTACTTATACTGCTAACGATGAATTTCCTATCAGCGGCAAAAACATATACTACCGCTTAATGCAAACCGATTACAACGGCGACTTTGAAATATTTAAACCAGTTGCCACCATGTGTATTGCTAATAGCAATGATATAATTACAGTTTATCCTAACCCTGCTACCGATGTTGTAAATGTTCGCATGGATATTGGTGCCGATGATAAAGGTGTAATAAGTATCTACAATGGCTTTGGCCAGGTTGTAAAACAACAAATAATAGAGCCTACCCAAGGGCAAAATATTTACTCTTTACAGCTAAGTGATTTATCAAGCGGACAATACTTTGTAAGCTTCTCTATGGATAACAAGAGCTATCCTGTACAAAAACTAATGGTTACGCGATAACCCTTAACCTGATTATGAAAAAACACAAAGCCCCGCATATATGCGGGGCTTTGTGTTTCAAATTGCAGCCACATTCACAAATTTATAGCATTATAATGAAAACAAAACACCCGTTAACGTTACCATTAGCGGGTGCATGCTATGTAAATGATTTATTAGTTAGTAGCTAAGTACTTTAAATGTAGTACGGCGGTTTTTCTGGTGCTCGTCTTCTGTACATTTTACATCGTTAGAACAGCCATTAACCAGCTTGGTTTCGCCATATCCTTTCCATGTTAAGCGGTCTTTGGATATGCCACGTTTAACAAGGTATTCCACTGCCGATTTTGCACGGTTTTCTGATAGCGTGATATTGTACTGGTCGTTAGCGCGAGAGTCGGTATGAGAGCCTAATTCAAGGTTCATATTTGGGTATTCTTTCATAAGTTTAACAATTTTATCAAGCTCAATTGCAGCATCGGGGCGAATATTGTATTTATCCAAGTCGTAGTATACATTCTCCAATACAAACTCCTTAGCTACAACAGGTGCAAAAGGCTCTAGCACAAAATCCCTTCTAATTGTTTCTGACTTTTTAAGCCCTTTAGTTGTAGCATCGGCCGTGGCGGTAGAGTATTTGTCTTTAGATGCTATTAAAGAGTAATCTGTATTGGCTATAATAGCTGTTTCGTAATGTCCTCTATCATCAGTATCAAACTCTACCTTGGTATTGTTTTGCATATCAATAACCTCAACCTTAGAGTTTGCCAATGGCAAGCCTGTTGCTTTGTCTGTTACAATACCTTCTATCTTAAATACCAAAGGGGGTGCCTCTTTGCGGACAAAAGTAAAAATCTTGTCATCGCTGCCGCTTCTGTTTGATGATATAAAGCCGTTAATCAAATCTGGCTTCATGGTAAACGAATAATCATCTTGTGTAGTGTTGGCAGGGTAACCAATATTTATTGGGCGAGAGAATTTACCGTTACCTAAATCTTTAGCCTCAAAAACATCAAGGCCTCCCATATTAGTATGCCCTTCTGAAGAGAAGTATAGTGTAGAATCTTGAGGGCAATAAAATGGGAACATCTCGTCTATTGAGGTGTTAATACCAGGGCCCATGCTAATTGGTTTACCCCAGTCTTCGCCTTCTTTTTTACACATATAAATATCTGTGCCACCTAAGCCGCCCGGCATATCTGATATAAAATAAAGGGTGTTTTCATCGGCCGACAATGATGGGTGGCCGGTGCTATATTCGCTGCTGTTGTAAGCAAATTCAACTAAATCTTTCCACTTGTCACCATCCAGCGTAGCGCGGAATAGCTTTAGGTTATTAGCATTGTCTTTACTCTTTTTAAGCTTGCTCTTGGTATAGTTGCTACGGGTAAAGTAAATGGTTTTACCATCTTTAGTAATAACAGATGGCCCCTCGTGGTAAGGGCCGTTAATTTGGCCCGGTAATGCTTTAGGCTCTTCCCATTTATCATTACCTTCTTTTTTCTCGGTGTAGTAAAGGTCAAGGTAGGTATTGCCTGTCCATGGGTTAGCCATGTCTGTGCTTGCTGTAACACGGTCGGCGGCAAATACAAAACCATCTTTATACAAGGCGGTAGTATAATAGTTCTTTAATCCTTTCAACTCAACACCTGCAACGGTAAAACGCATAGTGTCGCGCATAAACACCACGCTAGAGTCGCACGATGCAAGTAAAACCTGCGCTGTTTGGTCGTTCGCTTTTATAGAAAGGTATTTGTTAAACCAAACCTTGGCCTCATCATATTTCTTATTAGCCATTAACATACGGGCATAATGAAAGTAATTGAGAGGGTCAGTATCAGGCTGCGTTACCACATCAGCATAAGCTTTTTCTGCTTTTACTGAGTTATTAATTAAACGGTAAGAGTTTGCTAGGCCTTCTTTAGCCTGCGGAATATCTTTTTTCTCCAGGGCATGCTCAAACGATTCAATAGCTTTCGAGTAGCGAAGCATATCAAACGATTTACTGCCCGCTTTAAAATACATCTTGGCACAACCTGTTACAAGTGCAAGCACCATAATAAGGCTCCCTAAGCGTATATATGTCTTTATCATCGGTTTTTTATTATTCAACAAAGTTATTGCTATTTAAGCTCTCAGAAGTAACGTGGTGCTTTAATTTTTAACAACCCATTGCTAAAATTAAAAACCAGCACAAACTTGTTGGTAGGCGCTACGTAGTTAAAACGTAAACTTTGCAACTTATAATTGTATTAATAAACAGGCGGCATTTAAAAATCATAGCCTTTACTAACTATTCAGCAGGCTCCCATAATTCAATTTTATTGCCTTCGGTATCCATTATATGTACAAACTTACCATAGTCGTAAGTAGCAATATCATCAAGCACGGTTACCCCGTTGTCTTTAAGCTTTTTTACCAGGCCCTCAATATTCTGCACACGGTAGTTAATCATAAAATCCTTTTTAGAGGGAGAAAAATATTCACTGCCGTTTTTAAAGGGTGTCCACTGAAGCGAGTTTACCTCCTCCGGCTTATTCACGTTCCTCGACTCGAAAGTTGAACCGTAATCGTTAACCTCAATCCCTAAATTCTTAGCATACCATTCCCTTGTTTCTTTTGGGTTGTCAGAAAAGAAGAAAATGCCTCCTATGCCAATAACTTTGGGTATTGTATCGGCAGGTAAATTTGTTGCCTCTGTTTGGTTTGTTATATCTTGCATTTGTTTTGGTTTTTTAATGCAAATAAAATTGCATGTAAAGTTATAGTAAAATTGTTTTCCTAATGTCCATCATAAATGTATCAAGTTAATAGTATACCAGTACAATTTCAACATATAAAAAAAAGCCCCTGATTTCTCAGAGGCTTTTACTTATTAACGAACTCAAAGGGTATAATTTATCAAATTTTATTACTGGTTTACAAAGCCTATATATGGTTAAGACAATTATTTAAATTCTAGTCATTATAATCCAATAATGGCTACTTTGGTTTACGTTGAACAGAATATTAATATTGTAATTTTTACAAAAACACTTGTAAATTTTTAAATTAAAAAATTATTCTGTTTTTAACCGGGCAGTTTTGAGGTAGTTACCTGTAAATGATTTACCAGTCAGTCCAAAATCGGCAACAGCCAAAAATACCATCTCCATATCCGATTCGTTGACCGACTGATGCAGGCACCAGCGAGGAATGAAAACAAAATCGCCCGGAGCCACGGAAATTTGAACCTGATCAACCTTTACATGTCCGGTGCCCTGCATAAAAATAAATACTGTTTCGTGGGCATGCTTATGTAGTTCGTTTGTTTTACCAGGCGGAATGCGCACAATCCGTGGATCGAGCACTTCCAGAGGGAATGGCAGCCGCTGCACCTGAAAATCAATATTGAGTTTATCAGAATGATTTTCGTAAATACCATCTAAACGCATATCAGTTAATGAAGAACGAAAATCTTCTTCGCGATTTGAGTGCGTGAGCGTTGTTCGTGCATTAATTTTATCATTGAGTATCCCGGTACGTTGCCACTGAATATCCATCCATACGGCATCCCATACAGAAAGCTCTTCGGGGGTAAATTCGGGAATGCCAGAAATTTCATTGTCAAACATTGCAAACATGCGTTCAAACGATGCTGGATTTAGCTGTGCAGCAACATAGAGTAATGAAGCAAACGCAGGTTTACCAATCAAAACCGCAGTTGATAAATTGGCAATTGCATCTTTTGCGGCAGTAAACCCATCGCGAATACGTTCAATTTCGTGCGTTTCGAACCAATGATTACGAAGAGCGAGTATACAAAGCTGAGCACCCATCTATCCTAATTTTTGTGCGCGAACCATCATATCTTCCCAATAGCAAGCCCGCATGTTTAGTGCTGAAAGCATTCCTTTTCGCACTTCGTGCGCTGATTGTGGCCCTTCATCAATCATTTGGCGTGCAATATCAAGCAAAATAAGGCCGTGCTCATCATCCACCTCGGTGTGTAAAGGAAAGAATACATACTGCTCTAAAGTTAAATCGGTGTGTTTTTCAATGGCTTCGATGATATATTTGTAAATGTATTTTACCACCGATTCGGTACCTAAGCCTATGGCTCCAACAACGTTGGCTGCTGATTTATTAGTATTTTGAATTAGCGTTAAAAAACCATCGCGCCATACTTCAACTTCAATTCCTGGTTTGCCAGCTGTTTCGGCACCAATAGCGTGCTGAAAACGCTTAAATAACTGGGGGTGTGGGATGCCCTGCACCCATTCATCTTTTATGCCGAGCGCACGGATAGCCTCCATATCTTCTTCGTGGAGATGTCCACTTTCTTCGGCAAGATTATCAAGCAAATGGCTGCGGTGTTCGGCATTTTCCATTTTAGAAATAACCCCGGTGAGGTAACGCGGAAACCATGAGCTATAAAAGCCATACTGCCCTGCAAAATCTCGCATTACGGCTGGCATATTGGCAAACGAGCCGCTTGCCAGAGCTTTTAAATACGGATGGTTTACAGCACGGTGGTTCATAGCTTCATCCAGAAGTGATTCGAGATAAGGATGATTTAAATTTGAAATGTCTGTGATTTTTTGAGCAACTTGTTCCATAGTTGGGCGATTCTATAAAATTTTAATATTTTGTACTAATGCTATGTTATTAAATTCATTAAGTCATAAAATTAAATTAAAATTATATTATAAAAATAGGGCATAACCCTCATTTTTTATTTTTTGATAGTTATAACAATATACATTTATTTGACATTAATCTAAACTCAAATACATAGGTAAACTCTATGAATCTTTATTTTTAAATAATGGGTGTAACAATAAACCCATTAGTAAGGCAAACCAAATAATTTCAATAATCAATTAATTTTTGATGTAAAAGACCGAAAAGTATTTTTATTGCAATTGGCTGGCAAGAATGTGGCTTAATTAGCGTAATTAAGATTAGGATAGCAGGATTTAACAAAATAAAAAAGCCCCTGATCCCGATACTTCGAGACTCAGAGGCTTTTGTTTGTACCCAAAGGGTTTGATTTATCAAACTTTATTGCCGGTTTACAAAGCCTGGGTATGCTACAAGCTATTTCTTAAATAACCAATCTCTATCCTCTTGTTTTATTACACTTCGGTTTGACTTTAGACAACTAAAGAAGGTATTGAGCGAACTAAAGCAAAAGGCATCATACTTGGAAGGCCAAAAGGCAAAAAAGATAATAAGCAAAGACCAAAACACGATATTACGTGCATAAGGTGTAAATCGTCAGCATAAAGTGGACTAAAAATAGTCATTTCTTAGAGAGTGTTTCCAAAAATCAATAAATTTATAAAACATGGAAACAAAGAAGAAAAAACAGAGTGCAGAGAACTACATCAAAGAAATCCGCCGTAAGACAAGGAGGATATTTAGTTCAGAGCAGAAAATCAACATTGTAATGGAAGCTCTCCGGGCAGAACAGTCTGTTGCAGAGTTATGCAGAAAGTACTCCATCCAGGAATAACTTCGAACCAATTTTGGGTTGATTTGATGAGATTCAGTAATCTTGAGTTTATAAGTCGATAGGGTATAAATGTCCAATCTTTATAATCCTATTTTAGTGCACTTTGGTTTGACGTTTTACAGGCCTTAGTGGAAATTCCGCTGTAATTGACCACCTCTTTTCGCACCAAACTGACCACCATTTTCCGCGTTAAACTGACCACCTTTTTCCGCGTCAAATTGACCACCTGTTTTCAAGTGATGATTTAG
>JAIXUZ010000166.1 GCA_027483285.1 Bacteroidota bacterium | reverse complement strand
ATCGTATGCATAACCTATACGGAAACGTGGAGAGGCTTGTATTTCTAACATACCTAAAACACCATCGCCATAACGATACGATGCACCAATACCTATACGGTCTATAATCCAGCAGTTTAAGTTTACATCAAACGACATTGGGCCGCCTTGTACAGCGCGCAACAATACCGATGGTTTTAATTTTACCGATGGGCTTATGCCGATAACAGTACCTGCCGTTAAATAGAAGTGGCGGGTAAGTGTAGACTCGTCAGACTGTTCGTTGATTTTGTTTGTCAACAAACGTGGGGCCGAAGCTCCAATGTACCAACGGTCGGTATTATAGTATACACCAAAACCAAAGTTTGGTAGTATTTTGTTAAAATTTGATGAAAAAGCAGGGTCGTTAGGGTCTTGGCCATTTACTTTAGTCCAATCGGCAGTGTACTGGTAAGCACCTGCTTGTAAACCAAAAGCTAAAACACCTTTGCCTAAACGCAAGCGGTATGCAAACTGGGCATAACCACCGGTTGTATTAAAAATACCCACTTTATCAGTGTAAGCCGAAACACCAATGCCTATGTTCTTCCTTGCAATAGGGAAGTCTAAAGACACAAGGCCTGTTGATGGGGCACCGTTAAGGTCTACCCATTGTTTGCGGTATGTAGCGGTTAGGCTAAATACATCGCGGCTGCCAACATATGCCGGGTTAATGGCCGACATATTGAACATGTATTGCGAGAACACAGGATCTTGCTGGGCTTTACTCTCACCCAACATGGCTATAAATGCTATTGCTATTAATGTAATCTTCTTCATGCTCATGGTATTAACGGGTTAGAGTTAAGTAGTCGGCATATTCTTTAACTTCCTTGGTGTCATCAATTTTTATGATGTACCAGTAAGTACCGGTAGGCAAATCTTCGCCCATGCCAAAACCTGTATTAGCCGTACCGTTCCAGGTATTATCGTAATTGGCATTTTTGTAAACTACAGCACCCCAACGATTAAATATTTGAATATCTACCTTTTTACCGCCAATGTTTGTTATTACAAACAGGTCGTTAAAACCATCTCCGTTTGGCGACATGCCATTAGGGATAATGGTTAATGTTGGAAGCAATACTACTGGTGTAGGGTCAGATCCAGCTGGGTTGGCATCGCTGCCGTTGTTAGATACGTCTGATGTAGTAGTACAGCTTCCGTTAGCGTTAACAGTAGCTGTATTAAAGAACAAGGTATCTGTTGTGTTATTTAATTGTACGTTAATGGTAAACTGGATAACCGCATCCTGGCCTGCACCTAACACGCTGTTAGGGGCAAACATGTTCCAGTCGTTGCCTAAACCATAACCAAGGTTAATTATTAATGAACCTTGGGTGGTGG
Source organism: Bacteroidota bacterium (assembly GCA_027483285.1). Taxonomy (GTDB): domain Bacteria; phylum Bacteroidota; class Bacteroidia; order CAMBQF01; family CAMBQF01; genus CAMBQF01. The sequence goes on along the minus strand of JAIXUZ010000166.1, from coordinate 1,372 downwards.
TTGGTGTACCTAAAAGTGTAACACTTGCCGGAGCAGGGAAAGCAGCGCTTAAATCATCTATCAAGGTAACATCGGTAGCGTCTTGTGTACCGCTAGAGTTGCTAACATATATATTGTAGTTAACATTGTAGCTACCGTCAGGCTGCAATTGAGGTGAACCCACTTGTTTAGCTAAGCCTAATATTGGGCCTGGTATAGTAAATGGTGTTGGGTCGTCTTCGCCTTGGGCTGGCTCGTTAGGAAAACCATCTAAGTCTGGGTCTGGGTTAGTACCCCAATCCGAAACGTCTGTAGAAGTGTTTCCGGTAACTGCACCTTCAGCCGTTACTGTAGATGAGTTAAAGAAAGTACCCGGGGCATTGTTTACTGTTACATCAACAGTGTATTGTATAACGCCTGTTGCACCAAAAGCCAGTGTGCTGTTTGCTGCATCTAATAGGTTGGTGTTAGCACCGTTACCTGTAAAAGTTCCGCTAGCAACTAAACCGTTGTTAGCAGTAACAGGGCCTACCAGCGTGTAAGTAACCGGCGCCGGGAAAGTAAGGTCTAAGTTGTCTACAGCCTGAACGTTTACTAAACCTTCAGTACCAAGGTTACGCACAATTACCTGGTAGGTAATGCGGTAAACACAGTTTACTACAGATGTATCGGTAATTGTTTTTGCCGCACCTACCGTTGTTATAGCGTTGCCGCTAAGTGGGGTTGGGGTTGGCGTGTTTTCTCCGATTTCGTTAGGGTTTAGGTCGCCATCAGGGTCTGGGTTTGTACCCCAGTCAGATGAGTCGGCAACCGCGCCACCACCGTTTTGGTCGGTACCGCTGGCAACTGCCGTGTTAAAAAACGTACCTATCGAACCTTGTGTGTTTACATTAACCGTTAGGGTAATGGTTTCTTGCGCACCGGCAGCAAGTGTGCTGCTGCCCGCTGTTAACAGGTTAGTGTTTAGGCTTCCGTTAAATGCACCGTTAACCGATAGTGAACCTGAAGCTACAGGTGTGCCAACTACAGTATACGATGCCGGATTTGGAAAAGTATTATCCAAATCGTCAACCACTTGTACGTTAAACAAGGTGTTAGCTCCGTAGTTTCTTACCACTATTACATAAGAAATAGTAAAGCTACCGTTAGGCTCCTGGGTGATAGATGTTACTGCTTTAGCCGCCCCAATAATGTTGGATGACCCAAGTACACTGCTGGTACCATGGGCTGTTGGCATAGCTATCAGCGCCTGTGTCGTAATGAGCACAGCGCCAAATAGTGTCAGTAAGGCTCTGAGTACTGTTTTATTCATAATATTAGCGTTCGTTATAAATTATTTATGAGTCTGTACAATTAAAGTATCACTACACATAATTTGTTGCAAAATTAGACT
>JAIXUZ010000114.1 GCA_027483285.1 Bacteroidota bacterium | reverse complement strand
ACTGTTTGGTTAGCCGATGAACCAGCAGGGAAGGTTACGGTTTGGGTGGTGTAGTTGTTTACATCGGCCGCAGAACCTGTACCGCCCGTAATGGCTACTTGCACTGTAGTAGCTACGCTCGGGCTTGGGTTGGTAATGGTTAACGCTACCGGAACAGTTCCTACGTTTTCATTAACTGTATTGGCAATAACCGAATATTGAACGCTTGTGTTAGCAGGAGATAAAGTTGTAAAAGTACCAGTATAGGGTGTTGAACTGAAATTAGCTGTGTAGCCGTTACCGTTAACAGCAACCACTTTATAATTATAGGTGGTATTTTGTAATAAGCCAGCAATGGTTAACGACGATGGTAAGGTATAATCTAAATATACCATAACACCTGTTCCGTTTGTAGGGGTACCACAAAAATCGCCGGCTGTTTGGCCAGATACGCCTGTAGCTACAACCGGTGCCGAACCAAAGTTTAATGATATACCATTATAACAAGTATAACGGTCGACCGGAAGGCTAGGGGTGCCAGTGCTAACAATAACAGCATAACGGGTATCAGTATTAGCGCTTCCAAAAGCTAACGATGATAAATTTAAAGTGGCAGAAGTAAGTGCTGGGGTGGCATTTACTGTTCCGGCAGTATAATTAGATTCGTTAAATAAAATATTTTTCAAAGAGTAAGCACCATCGCCTGTAGCAGTTCCGGTCCAGTTAGTTGGGTTTAATATATTTGTGCCAACAGTTATAGCATCGCCAGCAATATTTGAAGTGTACTCTACTTTATTAAATGAGCCCGGATAGGCAAAGTCAAAAATAGTACCCGGGGCTAATGAGGTGCCAGAGTTTGTTGCTCCGCTGGTCCAACCGCTGTTACCCCAGTTGATGCCTGAAACGTAGGTATTTGTACCAGAACCCGCGCAGTTAATACCTCCTGATGCAGTACCTGTGTATGCAATAATCTGCTCGCCACCGCCACTTACCTGTAGCAGTGCATTATAGTTAGAAACCTGCATAACGCGGCCATCTGCAACAGTATTATCTGCTGTTCCGGTATTATCGTAGCGTATTTGAAAAATTGTACCGGCAGGCACATCGGCAAAAGCGCCATAGCCTTGCACATCTGCTTCGTTGGTTCGGAAGGAGCCATTAGAGCAAATACCGGCATCGCGGGTACTCATATTGGTAAGGTTAGAGCGGGTCATAACCATAAATTCATACGTGTCAATTGTAGCGTCGGCATGTAAGAATACAATAACCGGCCCCTGTGCTTTTACCGCCATAACAGACAGTAGTAATAGTGTTGTGTATATTAATTTTTTCATACAGAAAAATTATTTGAAGCGCAAAAATCGGCCATTTAGTGTTAATAAGGTGTTAAATTATGAATAGATAAGAAATTCTTCATTGCCCTATATTTACCATTGCAATGGATAACGAAACACTTTCGACACTTACTACACTAGGAGGCATAGTACTGGTAGCCGCCGTTTGGCTTTTAAGGCCATTCATAATGCTACGCCTGATAGAACGCAGGCCCCGGTTAGCCATTAAGTTAGAAAGATATCAATCGGCATACAAGATTTTTGCTCTTATTGCTACAGTTATTATATTGTCTGTAGGGCGTTATATCAATATTAAATTGAAGGGCGGACATAATTTTGTAAAAGGCGTAGAAAAAGACCGTTAGTTACTTAATCAACACCTGTACCCCTACCCTAAGCTGGTCTTGGTTCCAGGGTTCTCCGGTAAGCGCCTGGTTAAAGCGTTTCCAGTATTGTATACGGAAACAGGTTTTGAAATCGTTTAGCATATAGCTGTAGGCTACCGATAGTTGCCGACGGTCGTCGCCGCGCACTATGTCGTTCAGGTTTACATCATCATACCTAAGAGCTATAAGGCTTTTTGCTTTAGTGATATAATAACTGGCAGAAACTGTCCACGCACCTGAGCGAAAATAGCTGGTATTTTGGCCGTTTAGCCAAACATCGTTAGTATCGTTTGGAGTGCCACGCATTTGATTTATCTCGGCCTGAAATGATAAGCCCTTGTACATAAACTGAAAATCGGCACCATATACCATGCGCTTGCCGTTCACATAGATAGGGTATTCAGGGTCTGGCGCTTTTTGCTTATTAGAATACATACCGTTTACACCCACTGCAAAGTTGGGCTTATCCAGATGGTCTAAATCAGCCTCGTCGTAATCTACCTTCTGGGGATATGAGAAATCGGCACGGGCAGAGTATAACAGGTTACCCGACTTATCATTATCGGGTAGCGGGGTGCCTAAGCCATTGTATACACCGGCATTTAGACGGACGCGCTTATCCCAAAACTGCCGTGTAAGGCAGACACCTAAATCGCGGCGGTTATAATAGTCGCCTTTAGTAAACTGGGGCCGCTCCATAAACGGCGAAGTAAAAATAGATGCCATGCTGCTACGGCCATAGTCTATACCCATATAGCCCACAGATAAGTCAATATCGCCGGGGGCTGTCCAGGTAATGTTAGCATCGTTTAAAAAGGGGTTAAACGTGGCCGACTCATCGGTATTAAGCGATTCTAACCCTGCAAAGTTAATATCAAGATTAAAGGCTATCTTCTTTTTCAGGTCGCCTATAAACTTAATGCGTGCATCGCGAAGGCGGAACAGGTTTTTGTCTTTGTTGGTCTCCCCCTCTTTGTAAAAGCGGCGGTTATAAAAGGTATAAACAACGCCCGAAATTTCGAGTTTCTTTTTGCCTTTGCCATCTTCTATAACAAATTGGGCATTGGTAAACAGGGGCGATATAACTAATATAAAGAGTAGCTTCTTCATTGTAGGTTATTGGTTAGATGCACCGGGCGTTGGGTTGCTGAATAATGTCCAGTTATTGCTTCCATCGGGGCTGCGGCCCTCGCTTTGCCCACTGGGTTGTGCGCCAAACGTGCGGGTATCAACTTCTATTGCCTGGTTTTGACTGTTAAGGCTCCACAGGCTAATGTATTCGCCGGCGGCACTAAGGCTAAAGTTGGTATGTATTTGAGTAGCAATGGTACCTAACCCATCGGCAAAAACCAATAAGTAACCACCAGGTGTAATAAAGGTATCTTTAGTTACGGTGTACTTATAGGGGTCGGTTTCATCATCGCTAATATAAAAGCGGTTTTGTTTGATAAAGACGGTATCGCTTGTGGTGTTATACAGCTCAATCCAGTCTTCGGTATTGCCAAACTCGTTTACAAGCGTGGCACCATTTACGGCATACTCGTTAATAACCACATCGCCTGCTTTAACATCGGTTTGGGTATTACCCGGAAAATCACGGTCTTTAATACAAGCCGCCAGCAGGGTAAACGCTGTAATACTTATGAATATAAATCTCTTCAATGCCTATGGTTATATTGGTGCAATATAACAATGTTAAGCCAATGTTAAGCCCAATAGATGATAGAAATGAGAAAGGTTTAAATATTTGTGGAGAGGGATGTGAGGAGTGAGGAGCGCTGTAGATATGTTCTTAAATCTCCCTAAGGTCTACAGTTACCTTATCGTAACTAGTTTTGCCAAGAGCCTGTAAAATCAGCGGGGCAAGGTTTTCAGGGCTTACCAGTTTGCCTTCTTCTTTAAGAGCTACAAAATCTGCATGGCGGCTAAATTCTTCGGGACTGGTAGCACGTATAGCATCCTGCATCTGGGTATCTATAATACCCGGCGCCAGCGACAGGCAACGCAGGTTTTTACGGCCTAAAATTTCCTGTTCTAATGACAGTACACGGCTAAACATATCAACCCCCGCTTTGCTGGTGCAGTAGGCGCCCCATGCATCAACCGGGTTGCGGCCCGCGCCCGAACTTATGTTCAGTATAGTTAAGGGTATGGTTAATGCGCTGTAGGCCTTTACAAAGTTGTTGCTTAGTATAAACGGGGCTATAAGGTTTACGTGCATAGCCTCTACAATCTTCTCGTTGTCAATATCGCCAAAGCGGGCAATATCGCCGATAACGCCCGAGTTGTTTACCAGCAAAATTTCGCTGGCTTCGGCGTGCTGCTCAAAGTAAAAATTGGCGGTGTATGATGTGTTAGACAGGTCGATGTCGACATGCTTGTAGTTGGCCTGCTGAATGGTGTGGTTACGGGCAAGGCCTATAACCTTGGTATCGGGCAACGATAATATATGCTCGGCAAGGGCTTTACCTATGCCGCGTGAGGTTCCGGTGATGTAATAAACTTTCATGGGTGCAAGATAATGATACTTATACTACACAGGGTATGACAATTATTGAGCCATATCGTAAAGTTTGGTATTTTTCTATCTTTGAAAAAAACACTTAGCTATGATATACAGTCAAAAAGATATACAAGCCGCGCTGGTGGACCAGGCCAAACAGTTTGACGCCTACATAAAACCAATGGAGGAAATGGTTTTTGAAAATATGCCGGGTGGCAAATGGAGCGCAGGCCAGCACCTCGACCATTTGGTTCGCAGCATTAAGCCCGTAAACCTGGCGTTAACACTTCCGGGCTTTATTTTAAAGTATAAATTTGGAACAAACAACCGCGCCGGCCGTACATACGACGAACTGGCACAGCGCTACCACGAAAAGCTACAGGCAGGTGGCACAGCATCGGGCGAGTTTGTACCGCCACCTATAGGTATACAACTTAAAGACCGTACCCTTAGCACTTTTGTGAAACAGTATGAAAAACTTGGTAGAAAAGCATTAACCATGAGCGATAGTAAACTGGATACCCTATTAGTTCCACACCCATTGCTGGGCAAAGTAACCCTGCGCGAGATATTGTTCTTTACCATATTCCACACCCAGGTGCATTTAGATATTTTGAAGAAAAGGTAAGCAAATGAAAAACGAAAAGTGAAAAACGAAAAATTAATGCGTTTACCATTCTTTCTTTGCATACTATCTTTAAAACTATCCGCCCAGATTAGTGAGTTTAACAAGCCCTGGGAAGATAGCACCAAGGCTATTATTATTGATGCCTACAGCGAAAATAAAATTGACTGGGTTGTCCTGAAAACCGATAAACGGGTGGTAGCTGTTATACACAAAGCAACGCAGGGAGAAAAGGCAGACCCCGGCTACAGCACCCGCAAAGCCATTACCAAACAACAGGGCCTATTATTTGGCTCATACCACTTAGCTACTCCCGGCGACCCTATCCGCCAGGCTGATTGTTACCTTGAAATGACAGACGGTGACACCACCGAATTATTAGCGCTGGATTTAGAATCGTTGGATAGTACAAAGCACATGACCTTAGCCAATGCAGAGAAGTTTATTAGGCGGGTGTTTGAGGCTACCGGCCGCTACCCTATTGTATATTGCAACAGGGTATTGCTGAATGAAATTTCTTCCCGCTACAATAATACCAGTTTGTTTGCCAAATGCGGCTTGTGGTATTCCCGCATGCGTTCTGATATTCCTGATTACAACGCTACAGTATGGCCCGGCTACGCGCTATGGCAATTCTCGTGCGAGATTAACTGCAAAACCACCGGCACCTGCCTGTATAATGTACCCGGCACCGCTTACGATATGGATGTGAATGTGTATAATGGGAGTGTTGAAGAGTTGAGGAGAGTGTGGCCTTCGCTTAAATAATTATCTCCTCTCATCCCTCTCCCCTATTTCACCATAAACTCTACCCTACGGTTTTGGGCTTTGTTGTCGGGGGTATCGTTGGCTACCAATGGTTTGGTTTCACCATAGCCTTTGGCGGTAATGCGGGCGGCATCAATACCTTTGCTTACCAGGTAGCTCATTACGGCTTTGGCACGATTGTCAGACAGTGTCATATTGCGGGCGTCGTCGCCATCGTTATCGGTATGTCCGCCAATTTCAATCGCCAGCTTAGTGTTCTTTTTAAGAAAGTCTACCAGCTTATCCAATTCTACGGTAGACTGTGGTTTTAGGTCGAACTTATCGGTATCAAAAAATACGTTACGTAGCACCACTTTCTCGCCTTTGGTAGCGCCCGATAGGGCAGCATTTAATTTGTAGGGTTTACACTCTGAGCTTGGGGGAAGCGAAAAGTTAGCCGAGTAAAACAGGTATCCATCCTTCGCTATCTCCAACGCATAGTCGCCACCCGAGGGTAGGCAAACCAAATACGAACCGTCTTTAGCATCGCCCTGGCCCGAAGCTACCAGCTTTTTGGTCTTTAGGTCGATAACATTGGCTGTAGCATTTAAGCCTTTGCCTGTCGCTTTATCAGAAATAACACCACGTATGTACGTAACCTTGGCCGGGGCTATTTCGGGGTACAAATCAAAGCTATACACATCCATACGACCTAAGCCTCCGGCTTTATCAGAACTGATATAGGCCTTACCGCTGCATGCGCCCACAAACAGGCTTAGCTCGTCGGCTGTTGAGTTAATAGGGCAACCCAGATTTTTAGGTTTGCCCCATTGGTCGTTATCATCCTTGCGCGATACAAACAAATCGAACCCGCCCATACCGGGGTGGCCTTTAGAGGCAAAGTACAGCGAGTGGTCGTCAGGGTGGATAAACGGCGAAAAATCATCGTCGGGCGAGTTTACCGTAGGCCCCAGGTTTACGGGGTTTTCAAAGCTGCCGCTATCGCCAAGGGTGGCTTTCCAAATGTCGGCTTTGCCCTGCCCACCGGCACGGGTACTTACAAAATACAGGGTTTTGCTATCGGCAGCAAACGATGCCTGCGTATCCCATTTATCAGAGTTTACGCCCTCACCTAGATTAAACGGGTTGCCCCAAACGCCGCCAACTTTCATAGCTACATATACATCGCAGCTACCCATGCCATCGTCGCGGTGGCAGCCTGTAAAAAACAGGTATTGGCCGTTAGGTGATATACATTGGGTTCCCTCATTATCGTGCGAGTTTACAGGCGCAGGCAATGGCTTGCCTTTGCTCCATACCCCATCTTTCAGGTAGCTTATATACATGTCCTCCTCGTCTTTATTAGAGCCAAGGGTTTGGGCATCGCGCGGGCGGCGAACGGTAACAATAGCCGTAAGCTCATCGGCCGTCATGTATATTGAATATTCTGAATTTTCAGAATTGATACCCTCGCCCATGTTTACCGGCGAATAAGGTACAGGATGGGCCACAAGGTCGGCAGCAAACTCCGAATCGGTTATGCCCTTTTCCGCTTTCTTCTTAAGTTTCTCGTCCAGCTTTACTTCCGATTCTAAGCCTAAATACTGCTTGTAGTGTGTTATAGCATCGGCAAACAAGCCCTGCGACTGTTCCATTTGTGCCAATACTATCAATGCTTTAGGCATTGCTTTAACATCTAATGCAATACCTGTTTTATATGATTTGATTGACTCGCCCACCTGCTTGGTCATAAAGTACATATCGCCTAACATCAGGTGCGCCTCCATAAACATCCCGTCCATTTCAATGGCCCGTTTAAGGTCTTCAATGGCTTTCTCAGGCATGCTAGCCTGAGCGTTTTGCTTGGCATTATCAAAAAAGTATAAGGCCTTTTTAGACGATGTATGCAGCTGGCCCGGCTGGGCTTTGCACGAGATAGTAAACAGGACTATAGCTATATAAAGGGCGATGTTTTTCATTGGTATGTATCTAATCAATATACGTGCCTAAAGGTAGGAAGTTCTAATTCAGAATAAAGAATGTATAATGCAGCTACAAGTTATTTCACCAACAGAAAGCGCTTCCAAAAAGGCTTTCTTTCAACTTGCTTGAAAAAAAATTTCTCGCCCTGCAAAATAGGTTCAGCATATTTACGGTATAATTCGGCACATATTTTAAGCTGTACAATTACGTTTTCAGCCAATTTAGCATAAGATTCAACATAGGCACTCGGAACAACTACATATGCCATTAATACTGTATTGTCTGAACTTAATTCAGGCCAAACATCAGCAAACAATAGTATTTCCTTGTATATGCCTTCTTGCACCTGATAGGTATTTATAAATATTTGTTCGTCCTTAATATCGTAACTCACACTAACCTTAACTGATAAATCATCCTTTTCAAACACTACTTTACTCCACGAAGATTTGACTTCTATTTCTCTAATATGAAAATTAAAAACATCTGTTAAATAACTAAAATTCAACTTAATGTTAGCAATAACAACATCCCTAAATGCCATTAGTTCTTCATTTGTTTCAGCAATTGCCATAATCAAATATACTATTCTATAAACAAAAATCCCCTTCTGCTTTCGCAAAAGGGGATTCAATATATTCCAATAGAAAAAAGGTTATTTAGCGTAATTAACCGCCCTTGTTTCGCGGATAACAGTGATTTTTACCTGGCCGGGGTAGGTCATTTCGTTTTGGATTTTTTGAGAAATCTCGTACGATAATGTCGCTGCATCGGCATCGGTTACTTTCTCGCTTTCTACTATTACACGTAGCTCGCGGCCTGCTTGTATAGCGTAGGTATTGCTAACGCCGGGGTACGACAAGGCCAGTGTTTCCAAATCGCGAAGACGCTTGGTATAGCTCTCTAAAATCTCGCGGCGGGCACCCGGGCGGGCACCGGATATAGCATCGCATACCTGTATAATAGGCGATATCATCGATGTCATTTCAATCTCATCGTGGTGGGCACCAATAGCGTTGCACACGTCTGGCTTCTCTTTGTACTTCTCGGCAATCTTCATACCTAAGATGGCGTGTGGCAATTCAGGCTCATCATCAGGCACCTTACCAATATCGTGTAACAGGCCGGCGCGTTTAGCGGTTTTAGCGTTAAGGCCAAGTTCAGATGCCATAATAGCACAAAGGTTAGCTACCTCGCGGCTATGCTGTAGCAGGTTTTGTCCGTAAGACGAGCGGTACTTCATACGGCCTACCATACGGATAAGCTCGGGGTGGAGGCCATGCACGCCTAAGTCGATACAGGTACGTTTACCTGTTTCTACAATCTCTTCTTCCAGTTGCTTTTTAACCTTAGCCACAACCTCCTCAATACGGGCAGGGTGTATACGGCCATCGCTTACCAGTTGGTGTAACGACAGGCGGGCAATCTCGCGGCGAACAGGGTCGAAACACGAAAGTACAATGGCATCAGGGGTATCGTCAATATTAATATCAACACCGGTAGCAGCTTCCAGGGCGCGGATGTTACGGCCCTCGCGGCCAATAATACGGCCTTTAACCTCATCGCTGTCAATATTGAATACCGATACTGAATTTTCAATAGCATGCTCGGTAGCTACGCGCTGTATGGTTTGGATAACTACACGCTTAGCCTCTTTGCTGGCATTCATTTTAGCCTCTTCAATAATGTCTTTTACCAATACCATACCTTCAGAACGGGCTTCGTTCTTCAGGCTTTCAATCAGCTGGGCTTTTGCATCTTCGGCTTTAAGGCCGGATATTACTTCCAGCTGGTCTATCTGGCGCTTGTGCATTTTATCAACCTCCGTCTGTTTTGCATTGAGCTGATCGGTTTGTTTGGCAATATTTTCCTTTAAAGAGTTTAACTCGTTTTGTTTACGATTAGTCTCTTCTATTTTTTGATTAAGAGTTTGCTCCTTTTGTTTAAGTCGGTTTTCAGCCTGGCCTATGCCTTGAGTACGTTCGTTAACTTCCTTTTCGGTAGTGGCTTTCAGTTCAAGAAATTTTTCCCTTGCTTGTAGAATTTTGTTCTGTTTAATAACCTCACCTTCTTTCTCGGCTTCAGCCAGTACCTTGGCAGCTTTACCCTTTAGTACATTTTGAAAAATGACGTAGGCAATAACTCCCCCAATAACCAAGGATGCCAATGCTGCTACAATCACTAATAAATTATCTCCCATAATTGCTAAAACGTTTTAAATATGTTAATTATTGCGTTAAGCGCAAAAGCTAACACCCACGTTGGTATGGAGTTGAGAAAGATTGTGTTACCCGGCCAGGTATTCGGCAATTCGGCGTTCCAGTTCGCCTAAATCGCCTGTAATGTCGGCGGGCAAAGCAGCAGGTTGTTGCTGCGCTTGCGGTTCGCCGGGTATAGTGGAGGCTGCCGTGGTTTTTGCCTTATATAAGGCTAACTCAAGGCAACACATGGCCAAAAGGTCTTGCAGGTCGCGCACGGCATAATTGTTCTTCAATTGGTCAAGCATTTGGTTAACCATTGATGAGGCCTTGCGCAGGTTATCATCTTCGCCTTCCGCCGCGGTAATTGGGTACGAACGGTTAGCTATTTTAATATTTATTGTATTCTCCTGCATTGTTTACACATTCTTTCCCAGCAAGGTTATGCACTTGTCAATTTCCTTTACCAGGTCGGTGATAATTAGCTTAAGCCCTTCGTTGTCATCAGAGCTTGTATTGCCACTTATCGATTGCGCTAAATTATGCAATTTATTCTTTTCTCCTAACTCTTTAAGTAATAGCTGACTTTCTTTCAGTTGATTTTCCCTTTCAGCCAGTAGTATATCCTTCTCCTCCAACTGTTTTGCAAGTGCAGCCGTATGTTGTGCAATAGCCGTAGTATCGACCTCTGCTGGCTTATTATCAGGCAAATTGCGCGTTAGTTCCTCTTTTTCAGCTACCGCTGCTTTTAAGTCTGTTTCGGCCTGCAATAAGTTACTTATCAGTACATCATTTTCTACTAATAACGCTTCTTTTTGCGCCAGCTTTGCTCTTAGCTCTTCATTATCGCCTTTAAGGGCTGCCAGTTCGTCGGCAGTAATATCAATGCCTGCCGGCAGGGCTTCCTTTTCTTCCAGTTGGCGGGTAATAGCCTCTACACGCTGGCTAAGTTCAGCATTGTCCTTCTCCAACAGTTCCACCACCTTCAGCTTATCAGCCAAATCAGCATTTTCGCCCTCGGTGTTTTTAAGTCGCTGGGTTAGCTGGGCATGCGATAAAATAAGCTGCTCAATCTTATCTTTTAATGTATCTATTGGGGCCTTCAAATCGTTCATATAGTAAATGTGTATTCCCTGCAAAAAGGAATGCAAAGTTATTTGTTGAAAAGTAACTTACAACTTTAAGCTAAAAATAACTTTAAGGGCATGCAATTTGAAAAACATTGCAAATAATTTAGAAACGGACTATCAATTGAAGAAGATATTAGTATCAATAGCATTAACCATTTGTTTATCAATAGGTTTACAGGCACAAACAAAGCCCTACCCCAGGGATTATCTTGTCAATCCGCTGGAGTTCCCGGTAAACCTATCGGGTGGATATGGCGAAATTCGCCCCAACCACTTCCATGCTGGTATAGACCTGCGCACACAACAGTCTATCAACAAAAGAGTGCTTTCTGCTGCTGATGGGTATATCTGGCGCATTGTAATTAACATGAAAGGTTACGGCAAGGCCATTTACGTTAAGCACCCTGCAGGCTATGTTACGCTGTATGCCCATTGCACATCGTACGCCCCCGAAATTGAGAAATGGGTGCGTATGTACCAGTATGAGAATAAAAAACCGGAGTTTGACCTGTACCCCGACTCTACCCTATTCCCCGTTAAACAGGGCGACCTTATTGCCTACAGCGGAAATACAGGAAGCAGCGGTGGCCCACACGTGCATTTTGAGGTACGCGATGCCAAAGGCGAGACGTTAATACACCCTCTGCATTTTGGCTTTATAAACGAAGACAGGCAGAAGCCATATTTCGCCTCGATAACGTTATACCCGCTGTCTAACTCGGCGTACATAAATAAGAAGATTACCGACCAGTCGTTCCCGGCAGATTACCGCGACAGCACCTACACCGCTGTTTTTGAGCACCGCAAAAAAATACGCCGCCGTAAGTATAAAGTAACGCCGGACACCATCAGGGTATATGGCACTTTTGGCATTGGCGTTGAAGTGTTCGACCGCCTGCAGGGCATACGCACCAACGTTAACAAGCTGGAGGTTTTTGTTGACGATAAGCAGACCTTTGGCTATAAGCTGGATGAGTTTAAATATTCTGAAACACGCAACATTAATGCGCTTATTGACTACGAAGACCGTTTATCATCTAACGAGAAAACACAGAAGCTATTCCTGCAACCTAACGAAAAGCTGAGCTTTATCCGCAACGACCTGGGCAGCGGCAAAATAACTATTACCGACGACCAGATGCACGTTATTAAGGTGGTTGCTACTGATGTATTCGGTAACCAGAATACCCTGCGCTTTATTGTTAAAGGCGAGCCTGATTATCTTGATTTAAAGCCCCACCCCGATAAAGAGTATGTGCAGCTAATGCAGTACAACAAGGACGAAACCTTTAAAACAACCGATGTTGAAGTGTTCTTTCCTAAAGATGTGTTGTACGATACCCTGCATTTTAAATACGGTAAAACCCGTGGCAAAGGAGGGTATTACAGCCCCGTACACCGCATACACAGTCCGTATACCGCCCTTGCCGATAACATTGAGGTTAAAATTAAAACCGATTACATAGCGCCAGAATTGCGCAGCAAGCTGGTAATGGTAAACCTTGGCACAGGCAGTATTGGCGGCACTTACGAGAACGGCTGGATGAAAGCCAAGACTGTTTACTTCGGGTCTTTCGCCGTGGCAGCAGATACCAAAGCGCCTACCATTTCTATGCGCGGCAAAGAGCCTGAGTTTATTGTAAAAAAGAAAGGCCGCAAGGGCAAAGTTAAATACATCAAAACCAAGAAGAAAAAACGCCGCGGCAAGCGCGGTAAGACCCAGGAAGTTGTTGTGCGCACCCCACGCGTGCTTAGCGAATACAACTTTACCATTAGCGATAACCTGAGCGGTATTGCCCGTTACGATGGCTATATTGATGATGTTTGGGTGCTGTGTGAATTTGACCCTAAGACCGCTACGCTTACCTACCACTTTGATGAGAACATGACCCCACAATCGGCTTGCTTTAGGTTAGAGGTAACCGATAAAGTTGGCAACGTAGGCAAGTACGAGTTTGACATTGGCAACATCATCATCAAGGTAAATCCTCCGGGGGTGTATCAGTAAAAGCCCCACCCTGTCTACTCCGAAGGTGGAGCCACTTTAAACTTAAAACCAAGAGTATCTGTTTGGTCTGTTTATGATAATATTTCTACTTTTACGGTAAATGAAAGTAACACACCTTTCGTATAAGCAAACAGGCTTCTTTTCGCAGCTTATTGCCGATTACCTTGACGAGCACGCAAACGTTGCCCCCTTATATAGTTTCCCGTTTACCCAACAGGGCTTTGAAAAAGCCATTGCTTACCGCCAAACAAAGCCTGTTAATCATGCTGCATTGGTATCATCAATAGAAAAGCAATATAAGCAGGGCAATACTACAGCCGGAAGCTTAACGGCAGTAAACATAGCGTTGCTAAAAGAGGAAAATACCTTTACCATAGTTACCGGCCATCAGTTATGCCTGTTTACCGGGCCGCTGTATTTAATTTATAAACTGATTGATACCATTACCCTGGCTAAGCAGCTAAAGGCATGGTACCCGCAGCATAATTTTGTGCCCGTATACTGGATGCATACCGAGGATGGCGATGTGGAGGAGATAAACCACGCGTATGTATTTGGCAAAAAGTTAAGTTGGGATGCAGGTCAAGGCACGGCAGGAACATTACCTACCGCTACTTTACAGCCTGTAATTGATGAGCTTGCAGGGGTATTAGGCGATAGCGAAACAGCTAAAGAGTTACTGGCTTTGTTAAAAGAAAGCTACCTGAACCATACCAACCTTGCCGATACTACACGTCACTTTGTTAACGCCCTGTTAGGGGCATATGGCTTGGTGATTTTAGACCCTAACGTGCGGGAATTGAAGGCCGCATTTATTCCTTTTATAAAAGAAGAACTAAAAGGTTTTAATGCATACCAAAAAGTAAACGAAACCAACACACAGCTAACTGCTTCAGGCTATGGCGCGCAGGTAAATCCACGCGAGGTAAACCTGTTCTATATAAACAACGGGCAACGTTACCGTCTGGTTAAAACTGGTGATGGCTTTGCTACTGCAGGTAGTGAGTTTATATTCACCCAAAGTGATATTGATAAACTGCTGACTGAAACACCCGAGGTATTTAGCCCCAATGTGGTATTGCGCCCCTTATACCAAGAGGTAATACTACCCAACATTTGCTATGTAGGCGGCGGTGGCGAGTTGGCGTATTGGCTTCAATACAAAGCCTTTTTTAACCATTATGGGTATGAGCTGCCGGTATTGGCATTGCGCAGTTCATACATGCTGATAGATAGCGCGCAGGCTAGTCGTATAGAGAAGTTTGGCTTTGCTGATGCCGACCTGTTCGAAAAGGCCGATGTGCTGGTTAAACATTACCTGCACAACACGGGAGGAGCGGAATTAAGTTTCGACGCCGAGCGCAGCGAGGCGGCGGCTTTCTTCCAAAACATAGCTACTAAAACAGCCTTAAACGACCCAACACTGGTTGGCAGTATAGAAGCCGAACATAAAAAACTGCAAAACTACCTTGCAGGCCTCGAAGCCAAGTTGCTAAAAGCCCAGAAGACCAAGGAAGAAGCTGCGGTAAACCAAATCAGGAAACTGAAAGAAGGCTTGTTTCCCAACGATACATTGCAGGAACGCTATGCCAACTTTATCCCCTGGTATTTAAAACACGGAGCAGGCTTTTTTAAAGCCATAGCCGAACATAACACCCCTACCGCTAAGCAGTTTACCTTAGTACGGTTTGAGTAGTTTATACATAGCTGCACATTTCGAATTCAGTGCAAGCTATAACACCAGATAAAGCATACTTTCTGTCAAAGGCTTATCGTTGTTATCAAGTATTATGACCTTATAGTTACCTGCCATTTCAAACGAAAGGTTGTAGTAAAACCATAACCAGTCAGGTTGAACATCAAGCTTATAAAAGGCTTTATCTACAAAAGGTTGCTCACTGTTTTGCCTGTATTGCACTTTAAAGGTAACATACGTTAGGCCGGGTATTGCCTCACTAAGGTATACCACACATTTTAGCGGCTTATCTTTAACAAAAGTAATAGTGTTAAAAGGCCATTCGGCAGCACCATTATCAGGGCTTACAGTGTGGCAAAATTGCATATTTACCTGGGCATATAACGGCGCAGCCAAAAGGGTTAATGCGAAACAAGCTATCAGGGTTTTAAGCTTTAAAACTGAAAATACGCTCTTCATAGTATGTGGGTATAAAATTTATTAAACCCACAGCTTAAGCGGATTTTATAGATTGCATTTCAAAATGTAATAGTACGAATAATATTATAAAGCCCCTTCATCGGCAAAGCTGTAATAGCCATGGTCGGTAACTATCAGGTGGTCTACCAGGTTTACTTCCAGCAACCCGCAAGCCTGCTTTATTTGCTTAGTCAGGTTTACATCAGCCTGACTGGGCCTTAGGTTGCCCGATGGATGGTTATGTGCCAGCACAATGCCCGATGCCAGCACCTCAATAGCAAGCTTCAGTATTATCTTATTGTCTACAATAGTGCCTGCTACCCCACCGGTGCTTATCTTTTCTTTGCGAATAACCTTATTGGCGCGGTTTAGCAGCAGCACCCAAAACTCTTCGTGCTTAAGGTCTTCAAACAAGGGAAGCAAAATATCGTAGGCATCGCGGCTGCAGGTAATGGCTTCCCGCTTCTCCGCTTCGGCTAAGCGGCGTCGCTTGCCTAGTTCAAGGGCAGCAACAATGGTTATAGCCTTAGCATCGCCAATACCTTTAAACTTCATGAGGTCGGTTACTGATAGTTTGGCCAACTCGCCCAGGTTATTACCTACGGATGCTAGTATGCGCTTACACAGGTCAACGGCACTCTCGTTACGGCTTCCTGAGCCTATCAATATAGCCAGCAGCTCGGCATCGGTAAGGCTAACAGGGCCTTTAGCAATCAGTTTCTCACGTGGCCGGTCATCTTCAGCCCACGACTTAATAGTGGCAAGGGGTTTATCGTATTCGGTCATTCTATTATCCTATTACAGCATCTACATCTATTTCAACAACAAGGCCCTCTTGTATCAGCCCTTTCACTTCAACCATAGTGGCGGCAGGCCTAATCTCTGCAAACACCTCGCCATGGGCGCGGCCTATGGCCTCCCAATCGGCTATGTTAGTAACATACATGCGGGTACGCACCACATGCTGAAAACCGGCACCAGCCTCATTCAGTGCTTTGCCTATTTTAGCCAGTATGTATTGGGTTTGCCCATAGGCATCGCCGGGTGCTATAATGGTGTTGCCATCAACAGCGGTAGTACCAGCAACAAATACCATGTTACCCACGCGCACCGCGCGGCTATAGCCAACTGAGGCTTCCCAGGGTGCTCCCGATGATATTAAGGTCCTTTCCATAAGGCAAGTATACTAAAAAACAAAGCCCCCAACATTACTGCAGGGGGCTTAATATGGTTAACTAGTTAATAATCATGCTTTTTCGGCTAGTACTGTAACCTTATTGTTTAGTACTTCTACAACACCGCCGGTAAGTTCAAAAAAGGTAGTTTCTTTTGCAACATCAACAACCTTTACCTTGCCTTGTGCCAGGGTGGCAATAAGCGGGGCGTGGTTTTTAAGTACCTGAAACTTACCCTCAACGCCCGGCAGCTGAACAGAAATTACTTCGCCGCTGTAAACGTTTTTATCGGGGGTTATTATATCTAAATGCATATACTGGTTGTTCTAAAAATTAGTTGGCTTCAGCCATCAATTTCTTACCTTTTTCAATAGCCTCTTCAATAGTACCTACAAGGTTAAAGGCAGCTTCAGGATACTCATCCACTTCGCCGTCCATAATCATGTTAAAGCCTTTAATGGTATCTTCAATAGATACGAATACACCTTTTAGGCCGGTAAATTGCTCAGCAACGTGGAAAGGTTGAGATAAGAAACGTTGAACACGGCGTGCGCGTGCTACAGTTAGTTTATCTTCTTCAGAAAGCTCGTCCATACCAAGGATGGCGATAATATCCTGAAGTTCTTTGTAACGTTGTAGTATGTTTTTAACACGTTGTGTACAAGCGTAGTGTGCAGTACCTACAATAGCCTCGGTAAGGATACGTGAAGTTGAATCCAGAGGGTCAACCGCAGGGTAAATACCAAGCTCCGATATTTTACGGTTCAATACCGTAGTAGCATCTAAGTGGGCAAATGTTGTAGCAGGAGCAGGGTCAGTTAAATCGTCAGCAGGTACGTATACCGCTTGTACCGATGTAATAGAACCGCGTTTGGTAGATGTAATACGCTCCTGCATCAAGCCCATCTCTGTAGCTAGGGTAGGTTGGTAACCTACGGCCGATGGCATACGGCCTAAAAGAGCCGATACCTCAGAACCTGCCTGGGTAAAACGGAAGATGTTATCAATAAAGAAAAGGATATCGCGGCCACCAGACTGCTCATCTCCATCGCGGAAATACTCAGCCATTGTTAAACCTGATAAGGCAACACGGGCACGGGCTCCAGGAGGCTCGTTCATCTGGCCGAAAACGAATGTAGCTTGCGATTGCTCAAGTTCTTTCATATCAACCTTGCTCAAGTCCCAGCCACCGGCTTCCATAGAATGTTTGAACTCTTCACCGTAACGTACGATGCCAGATTCAATCATCTCGCGCAATAAGTCATTACCTTCGCGGGTACGCTCACCTACACCGGCAAATACCGAGTAGCCAGAGTGTCCTTTGGCGATGTTATTGATAAGCTCCTGGATAAGTACGGTTTTACCCACACCAGCACCACCAAACAAACCAATTTTACCACCTTTAGCGTAAGGCTCAATTAAGTCGATTACTTTGATACCAGTAAAAAGTACCTCGGTAGCCGTAGATAAGTCTTCGAATTTTGGGGCATCGCGGTGGATAGAAGCACCACCTTCGTTGCTAACCACGTTAATACCGTCAATAGCGGCACCAACAACGTTAAACAGGCGGCCTTTAATTTTATCGCCCACCGGCATGCGGATTGGCGAACCCGTAGCCACAACAGCCATACCACGGCTTAAACCGTCGGTTGAGTCCATCGCAATGGCGCGGATAGTATCTTCACCAACGTGTTGCTGGCACTCAATAATCACTTTACCACCGTCTGCACGGGTAATCTCCAAAGCGTCAAGAATGTTAGGTAATTTAGAGTTTTCGGTATCGAACGAAACGTCGATTACCGGACCGATAATTTGGGTTATTTTGCCTGTGTTAGCTGACATATAAGTAATTATATGGATTGTATCATTATTTCAGGGCGCAAAAGTAGTCAATTATTTTCGAGTTTCATAGGGTTGTTGATAGTTTTTTAATTCAGGGTTCAGAGGTCAGAAGCTAGGGGTCAGGAAAGGCTTGCTGTTGTAGTAAAATTAAAAGGCTTTGAAGACTTAGACATAAAACTCAACCATAGCTAATAACTCTGCCCAGTCAAACATAATTATTCACTTTTCGTTTTCCGTTTTTCGTTTGACAAAAGGCCAAGCTGGTATGGTAAAAAAATAAGTTATTGCAAGCCTGTTTTATATCATCTTTGGTTTACTACAAAGGTACGATAGAGGATAGGGCTTTGTCAATATTCATCATGATAATTAGTCAAGAACAGATATTATGAAATGATATTAAAAATTCAGATATTGCAGTATGAAATGGCTGTTAACCAATTGTATAGTAGTTATTACCTGTTTAGTAGCATCGGCTCAATGCCCTGCCAACCGCTATTTAGACCCACAGTTTGCCGTTACCAAGCAAAGCAATGTAGTGTTTGCTAACGCTCCCAGTATACCGGCGGTGTATGTTAGCGAGGCGGTTACGGTAAACGAGGATATTACCATGGATATCTTTCAGCCGGTTGGCGACACAGCCAGCAAGCGCCCGCTGATAATCTTCGCATTTGGCGGGGGCTACATTTTCGGCACTAAAGACGATAGCGATATTCAAGGCTTATGCGATTATTTTGCCAAACGTGGCTATGTTACCGCCAGCATTAACTACCGCAAGGGGCTAAACGCTACCAGCAACAACAGCGCGGTGCGGGCTATATACCGTGGCGCACAAGACTGGAGTAGTGCCGTGCGTTGGTTTAAAGAGTTTAGCGGCACCTATAAGGTAGATACTAACTATATTTTTGCGGGCGGTAGCAGCGCAGGCTCTTTCGGGGCGTTGCACATGGCCTATGCCGACGATAGCAACAAGCCACCCGAAGCCAATGCCAGTGGTTTCCCCAATTTTAATCCTGATTTAGGATGCCTTAGCTGCTCAGGCAACAACTACCAACACAGTAACAAGGTAAAGGCGGTACTAAACTGCTGGGGCGCTATGCTCGACAAGAATTTTATTGATGCTAATGATAAGCCTATTCTCTTTTCAACCCACGGCACTACCGACGCTATAGTCCCCTTCAACTCAGGCTCGCCGTTTTCGGCAAGTATTATTGTGCAGTCGGTAGATGGGTCGTTACAGCTAAACCAGCGTGCGCAGGCAGTGGGCATACCTACCAAGTTTATCCCTTACCCCAACCAGGGGCATTGCGTATGGGGCATTTGTGTACTAAACGCATGGGCGCCCGGTAGCCCTACCGAGTTTTATAACCCTATTTTAGATAGTATGCGGGTGTTTATGTATCCGCTGTTGCAACCAACCAACGCAACCATTGTAGGCCCTACCCAAATTTGCCTTGGTGATACGGCCGTGTATTGGGCAAGCAACACCAACGGCATACGCAAATGCTGGCAAGTAAACGGTGGGCAGATTATAGACCAAACACCAAACGGCGGGGCTGTAAAAGTAGTATGGTCGGCACAGGGCCCGCATAATATTTCCGTTATACCCTACTCTACCGTAGGCGCGGCAGGCAATACTACCCAACAGGCTATAACGGTTTCTACGTACCCTGATATTAATGCTGCTATATCACAAAACGGAGATACATTGTTTGTAGAAAATAGCCCCTATACCTACCAGTGGTATTTAGAAGGGCAGTCTATTAATGGTGCAAATACCAATACATATGTTATTTCTGAAAGCGGAACCTATACCGTTGAAATAACTAACGATGCAAACTGCTCTATACAGTCTGCCCCAACCTACGCAGAGCATACTATAGTAGTAGAGCCTACAGGAATTGCTGAAGAAGGCGTAGCTGTAAGTATTTACCCTAACCCCAACAACGGGGTATTAATTATTGAAGGGTTTACAAAGCCTGATGTAGTTATATACAACAGTGTAGGACAGGTTTGTACTATTGGCGATATAAGTTACTCAGCGGATAAAACTACTATACGCCATAGCCTGCCTAAGGGTATATATTACTTACAATTAATTAGCCCTAAAGGTTTGTTTGCAAGGGTTGTAAGTGTGGAGTAAACTAGTCAAAATACATATTTAAGCCTTTATCGGAAATAGAAAGCCCCGGCATAACCGGGGCTTCAATTCTGCATTTTGAATTCTGAATTAAAAATTCGGCCTTAGTAAATACTTGCTGTAGAAGTTGTCAATAATCTCCACAGCTTCATCTGCTGTATCTACAACAGAGAACAGTTCGTGATCGGTAACAGATATGTACTTTTCCTCCGTCATGGTGGTTTTAACCCAGTTTAGCAGGCCACTCCAGTATTCTGTGCCTACCCATACAATAGGAAACTTACCAATTTTGTTGGTTTGTATAAGGGTCATCGCTTCAAAAAGCTCATCCAGCGTACCAAAGCCACCGGGCAAAACAATAAAGCCCTGGGCATACTTCATAAACATCACCTTGCGGATAAAGAAGTAGTCGAACGATATCAGTTTGTCAGCATCAACAAAAGGGTTGGCGTACTGCTCGTGGGGCAGCTCAATGTTCAACCCTACCGATTTTCCACCGGCCTCTTTAGCGCCTTTGTTAGCCGCCTCCATAATACCCGGGCCACCGCCGGTAATAACACCGTAGCCCTCTTTGGTAAGTTTAGAGGCTATCTCCTCGGCCAGCTTATAATACTTATGGTCGGGCTTTGTCCGCGCCGACCCAAATATTGAAACGCAAGGCCCAATTTTGCCCAGCTTTTCAAACCCATCAACAAACTCAGCCATTATCTTAAATATCTGCCAGCTGTTTGATGTTTTAATCTCGTTCCAATCCTTTTCTGCAAATGCTTTTGCTATCCTGTCGTCAGTGTTTTCCTCTGCCATATTTTAATCTTTTACGGCCCGCGCAATGCGCTCTCGGCCAAACATATCTTTTACAATTGTACAACTTTTATACCCTAATGCAAGCAAAAGGTTTGCCACTTCTGTAGCATGGTCGGTATGGCACTCAAAATACAATACACCCCCTACCCTAAGTTTACCTAGCGCGGCATGGCCTATATGGCGGTAAAACAGCATCGCATCGGTATCAGGTACAAACAAAGCTGTGTGGGGTTCAAAGTCTAAAACATGGGGCTCTAAGCTCTCTTTCTCATTCTCTTTTACATAGGGCGGGTTGCTAACTATCACGTCGCAACTATCAGGCAAGGCAGAATAATCCTCACACAGCGCATCGTGCTTTACTATGGCTACATCAGCCTCCAAAGCCTTAGCATTCTCTTCGGCAACTCCTAAGGCTCCATCCATAAAATCTGTAGCCCACACAGCTGCGTTGGGTAGGTTTTTCTTTAGGCTGATGGCTATACACCCACTACCGGTGCATATATCTATGATACGGTGTGCGGTTGGGTTTTCTTTTATAATAATGTCTACCAGTTCCTCCGTTTCAGGCCTCGGAATAAGCACATTGGTATTCACCTTAAACGGCAGGCCATAAAACCAGGCTTTACCCAATACATATTGAATAGGCTCGTGCGCTAATAACCGTTCAATAGCAGTAGTATACTCATCATTATTTATCTCTTTATCTCTATATCTGGTATATTCAGCATACGGCACACCCGAATACTCCTCCAGCGCAAGACGCGCAAAGGTTTCTACCTCGTTAACACCATACACCTCATCCAGCTTAGAATGAAACAGGGCTATTATATCTGCTACTGTAGTATGCATCAAGTCGAATTATTTCCTCATTTTTGCGCCCGCTAAGGTAGTGCTATGAACGAGATTTTTACAAAAGCCTTTATCCTCAAGTTTCTGAAGTTTGGAGTGGTGGGCGTTAGCGGCACAGCTATCGACTTTGGTACTACCTGGCTGCTTAAAGAAAAGGCTAAGATAAACAAGTACCTGGCCAATGGCATTGCCTATATGTGCGGGGCTACCTCTAACTTCTTCCTTAACCGTTGGTGGACCTTTAGCAGCCAAAAGCCTGAAATTGTAGAGCAGTATTTTAAATTCCTGGGGGTATCGTTAGTTGGGTTAGGTTTAAACACCTTAATTATATACCTGCTGGTAAACAAGGGCAACCAAAACTTCTACGTATCTAAAATTGCCGCTACCCTACTGGTACTTATCTGGAATTTCTTCGGCAACCTAATGTTTACGTTTTAAACTCTCCACCTATTTATAGGGGGAGTACCGCGTAGCGGGGAGGGGGTACAATCTATTTAGCCTTACCCTCCTTCATCGCCTTCTTCATCATTTCCTTCAATTTCCGCTCGTCTTCTTTCTTTTCGTCCAGTATAGTCTTCTTTATTTTCTTGAGTTTCTTTATGTTGAAATCACCTCGGTTAATCTCTATTAGCCCTTCTACTATTTGCCCGTTTACATAAGGGCAATAAAGTAACCTGTTCTTTACCACAAAAGCCAGTTTGTTATCCTTTTCAACTTGTAGCAACTTGTTCCAGCTTAGCTGCCCGGCAGAGTCTAATTTCATTTGCAGGCAGTAAATGTCATAGCTGTTCTTATAGATATTCAGTTCTGTAATTTCACTTAGTAATATGCTTGGCCCACCTTCTAAAAAATAAAAATCGCCCGTACCATCCAGCTTACGCGGATAAGCATTTGGCTTAGCCGAAATTTGATACCACCCCGTTTTTAATTTAAAACGGCCTGTTTGGGCAAAAGAAATTGATGTTAGTGTAAGAAAAAGAAATATGGTCAGGCGAGCTTTCATCCAGCCGCTACCCTATCAATATACCCGCTACAGTAGCCGATAGATACGATGCCAAGGTACCACATATCAGAGCCCTGAAACCCAATTTAGAAAGGTCTGCCCTGCGGCTTGGGGCAAGCTCGCCAATGCCCCCAATTTGTATAGCTATAGAGCTAAAATTAGCAAAGCCACATAAGGCAAAACTGGCGATAGTTATAGCCTTGGGCGATAGCATCCCTTTAGCCATCATACCTGTAAGGTCGCCATAGGCAACAAACTCGTTAACTACCAGTTTTTCGCCCATCAAAGAGCCTACATTGTAAATATCTTGCTGCGGAACACCCATACACCAGGCAAAGCCCGAAAACAAAGTACCTAATATGGTTTTAAGGTCTAGTGCGTTAAGGTCGTACCCAATGCGGTCTACGGTCAGCCCGCACCATACAAGCCCTTCGCCAACGTTATGCAATACTACATCAGCTAAATAGATAAGGGCCAAAAAGCCTAATAGCATAGCTGCTACGTTAATCGATATTTTCATACCGTCTGATGCACCGTGCGATATGGCATCTAACAGGTTAGCGTGTGTCTTTTTAACATCAAGAGTAACCTTGCCTTTAGTTTCAGATACTTCCGTTTCAGGATATACAATTTTAGATATTACCAGCGATGCCGGTGCTGCCATAATACTGGCTGCCAACAAGTATTCTGCAGGAACACCCATACCAATGTATACTGCCATAACGCCACCCGCAATGCAGGCCATAGAACCCGACATGGATGCTAAAAGCTCTGACCGTGTCATGGTAGGCACATAAGGCTTGATAAGAATTTGCGCCTCTACCTGGCCAACAAACGCGCTGGCTACATTGCTAAGCGCCTCGCTACCGCTAACACCCATAAGGTAATACACCCCTTTGGCTATAACCGAAACTATACGTTGCATTATACCTATATGGTAAGCCATACTAACCAGCACCGACACAAAAATTATGGTCGGCATAACTTTAAAAATGAAGATGAATGCTTTTGATGGGCCAAATACCTCACTCATGGTTTTACCATCTACCAAAACCCCAAAAACAAAACTGCCTGCTTTGTCTGATAGTTCAAGTAACTTACGGATCCACTCACCCAGGGTGGCAAAAACCTCTTGCCCAACACCGGTTTTTAATATGAAAAAAGCAAGGGCTAACTGCAAGGCCAGGCCCGATAGTATAACGCGGTAATTAATGTTTTTACGGCCGTTTGACAATAAAAATGCTATACCAATAATTAATACAATACCTATAAGTCCTGTAAACCTTTCCAATAGTGTGTTATTTACGGTTATTTATCTCATCGCGTATGCGCGATGCTTTTTCGTATGCCTCTTCTTCAATGGCCAGCTTTAGCATAGCTTTCAACTCATCGTTGGTGTATTTGGTAAACTCGCTCTCACTAGTTTTTAAAACCGTTTCGGTCTCTTCATCATCGCTACTGTCCATGCCGGTTGTAAAGCTTTTGCTTATGCTTTGGTCATCCCCTTCAGTATCCAACACAATGCCTGCCGATGATAAGATAAACTCAAACGTATGGATAGGGGCATTAAAACGTATAGCCAGGGCTATAGCGTCAGAAGTACGCGCATCAATCTCTTTCTCTTCAATCCCATTAGAGCATACCAGTTTTGCAAAAAATATCCCTTCAACCAGGTTATATATAATAACTTCGGTTACCGTTACACTAAAGGCATCGGCAAAATTTTTAAACAAATCATGAGTAAGCGGGCGACTGGGAGTCATTTTTTCAAGCTCAATAGCTATTGCCTGAGCCTCAAAACCTCCTATAATGATAGGTAAACGGCGGTTGCCCTTCCCCTTCTCTTCGCCTAGTATTAGCGCGTATGCTCCCGATTGTGTCTGACTATATGATAGGCCTACAATTTCGAGCTTTATCTTTTTCATCTATCTGCTAATTCAAAGCGTTAAGATACGGCAATTGTTAAAACTAGGAATACCCAAATGCAAAAAAAGTTAAACAGTTTTAAGGTATTGCCTTTTTACACAGGGATATAACAAAAAAAAGCCACGGCAAAACCGCGGCTTTTTTCAAATTATCAATCGGTACAATTAGTTTTGACTTGCTTTAAGCTTTTTAACAGCTTCTGTTAAGCGTGGCACAATTTCGAAGGCATCGCCTATAATACCGTAGTCGGCTGCTTTAAAGAAAGGTGCTTCAGGGTCTTTGTTAATTACCACCATCACTTTGCTGCCGTTTACACCGGCTAAGTGTTGAATAGCACCTGAAATGCCAATAGCAATGTATAGGTTAGGACGAACCGTAACACCTGTTTGGCCTACGTGCTCGTGGTGTGGCCTCCAGCCAATATCAGCAACCGGGCGAGAGCAGGCAGTAGCCGCGCCAAGGGCGTGTGCTAAGTCTTCAATCATACCCCAGTTCTCTGGGCCTTTCATACCACGTCCGGCTGATACTACCAAATCTGCTTCCGGTAATGGTATCTCGTCTGCCGATACGGCTTTAACAACATTTTCTATGCTTAGTTTTGATGCTTCAACCGCAGGGGCATAAGCCTCAACAGCTGCAGAACCTGTTTCGCCTGCAAAGCCTACCGAGTTTGGTGTTAAAGAAATTACTTTAACATCGGTATTAATGGCTACGTTGGCAAAAGCTTTGCCGCTAAATACGGCTTTCTTAACGGTAAATTTACCGTCGGTGCTTGGGTAATCAATAGCGCCGGCAACCAAACCTGCTTTTAAGCGGGCGGCTACACGTGGGGCTACGCCTTTACCTGTAGTATCGTGAGAGAATACGATAACCGTCGAACCGTTTGCGCCGGCAGCTTCAACAACAGCCTTCGCAAGGGTTTGTGGGTCGTAACCATCAAATTTACTATCTGTAACGTGCAATACTTTGCTTACGTTTATAGCTGCCAGTTCAGCGGCATCAACCTGGCCAACGGCCAAACCTATTGCCTGGGTACCTAGTTGCGATGCAACTTTAGCAGCGTATGAAGCAGCTTCAAAAGAAGACTTCTTCACTTTTCCTTTTGCTATTTCTATAAATACTAATACTGACATGATTATATAACTTTAGCTTCAGTGTGTAACAATGAGATTAATTCTTCGGCGTTTTCAGCGGCAATCATTTTAACAGCGCCTTTTTCAGGTGGCAGTGTGTATGATTCTACTGATGTTAAAGCAGCTCCGCTATATGGAACAACAGTAACCGGCTTGCTGCGGGCAGCCATAATACCACGCATATTTGGTATGCGGGCATCGGCAACACCTTTAGCAGCGCTAACCACTAACGGGAATGATGCCTTAATAACTTGGTCGCCATATTCGCTTTCGCGCTCAACCTTAACACCACCGCCATCAACATCCAATTTGTTGGCAAGGGTAATGTAAGGCAGGTCTAGCAACTCGGCAATCATAGCACCTGTTACGCTGCTGTTGCCGTCAATAGTTTCTTTACCGGTAAGTATAAGGTCAAAACCTTCGCTTTTGGCATATGTTGCAATAGCATCAGCTACCTGGAACGAGTCGGTTGGCTCAACATCAACGCGTACAGCACTGTCTCCACCAATGGCCAAAGCCTTGCGGATAACAGGCTCGCTATCAGCGCCACCTACGTTTATAAGGGTTACTGTGCTACCGGCATTAGCCTCTTGCAGCTCAAGGGCGCGTACCAAAGCATACCATTCGTCAGATGGGTTTACAATCCACTGTACGTTTGGGGTGTTTAGTTTGGTCTTGCTCTCGTCGAACGAAATTTTAGTAGTAGTATCAGGTACTTTACTAATGCAAACTAATATTTTCATTGTGTTGGTTTGATATTATT
>JAIXUZ010000323.1 GCA_027483285.1 Bacteroidota bacterium | reverse complement strand
GTTTATGCCTGCCTCTATAAGGCCGCCAACAATATTCTTAAAATTAAACTTATTTTCTGTATTTCTTTCTTTTATCGATTCGGGCAAATAAACCCATGCCAGTACAAAGTTTACAAGGCATAAGGCGGCTGTTAAATAGCCAATATATTCAAACGATAAATGCTCGTAAATATACCCGCCTACGGGTGGGCCAAATACAAAACCTAAGCCAAATGCCGCGCCAATAAGCCCCATGGCCTTGGCCCTGCCCTCGGGTGGGGTAACGTCTGATATGTAAGCATTGGCCACCGATATATTGGCCGAGCCTATACCAGCTATCATACGGGCTATAAAAAGCAATAAAAGCGATGATGAAAAGGAAAACAGCAAGTGCCCAACCATGGCTATTACAATAGTAATAAGCAGTACAGGGCGGCGGCCTACCCTATCGCTAAGGGTGCCCAGTACGGGGGCAAACACAAAGTTCATAAAAGAGTACACCCCGAAAATAAGGCCATAGACCCACCCTTCGGCATGCAATACATCTTTAGCATAAGGCCCCAATATGGGTATTATTATACCAAAGCCTAATAAATCAATAAATATGGTAAAAAAGAGTACAAACAGGGGCGACGACCGTTTCATATACTAACCAACGGTGGCGCGTTTTAGTTTGTTTTAACGCCTTGCGAAAGGTGTTTAATAAAGGCATCGTCAAACTTCAAAAACTCGAGCATACGGTTGCTGCCGTTGTTCAACATCTCAAAACGCTGAAACTGTTGCTTAATTTTTTGCTCTACATCTTTAGCAGACGAGCTCATTTGCAGCGACAGTATCTTGTTGAATATACCGGCATTTTCGTAGCCAATTTCGTCTTCACTCTCGCGCACCTTGCGCGCCACGCTGCGCATTAAGCTGTTTGCAGGGTCGTACTTGTTTATCATAGAATAGAACAAGGCCAGCAGCAACTTAATCTCAATCTCGGCGTGTGGGTGGTTTTTAAAGCTTACATCGTTAACTAAACGGCTTAGCAAGCCAACAGCCTCCTGGTATTTTTTAGCGTAAAAAGCCGATACCGACAAGTACTTCATGTAATTGATGTAGTTAGGTATGTCGTGCTTCTCGGGCTCGTAATTATCCTGTAGCGCTGCATTCTCTTCGTAAAGGCTCTTCTCCATGTCGTTCATAATATAACGCTCCATTTTTGATACAAGGAAACGTGATGTATAAGCGCAATGGTTAAACAACAGGAATGATTGTAAATTCTCATTTACCACATCAAAATACTTAGCCTCTTTTTTATACAGCTTAAGCTGATGGTAGTATTCAAACGCAAGGAAATTGTAGGCCAGGTTAAGGTGCTGGTAGTTGGTATCTTTAGGGTAAGCCAAAAATATCTTCTCCATTTTGGCCAGCAAATCTTCTACCGGCTCATCATCTTTAACCGCAGCGGCATTGGGCACAAACAGCGCGAATGAAATATCAATAATGCATTTGTATACCTGAAGGTGATGGCTCTCGTACAAGCGGGCGGTGTGGCCTACCTGTTCTTTTATCATAGCCAGCAGCTCTATAGTTTCTTTGTTTTTTGATGCGTGGTACTCGCTAAGTGCTTTGCTAAAGTTAGCCAGTAAATCCTCGGCCTTATCAAGTGCTAAGGTATAGGCTACGTGACGGTTATAGGACTGGGTATACTCGTAATACTTTGGCGAGTGTAACGATAGTTTTTTTAGTGCATTGTAAACTGATGATAGCTCGTAAGGCATATCATAGTCTTTTAGCTCGGCCTCCAGCTTTAGCAAAATAGCTATTGCAGTGTCGCGGTGGGTATTGTAAACAAGGTTGGGTATGTTGGCAACCTTGCGTAAAAGGTCTATAACAGGGCTGTCAAGATTGTTAGAAAGAAACTCCTGGATTTTATCAAACAGGCGCGATTTTAGGGTGTAATAAGCATTGGTATTTACATCCAGCAACGTCTGTATCTCCTCATCACTCAACTTGTTATCGCGGTAGTGCGAAAAGAGTGTGAGGTATTTTTCAGCTTTGCTTTCTCTAAATTGCTGGATAAGGTCTGTTGCCTCCTTTTCCTTAAGCTGCTGAATAATACTCTTTAATTTAATCATGTCTCCCTGATTTTAAACCGCAATATAACAAATATATACCTAAAGATTCACCCCGTTTTATAAGGTTAATAACATACAGTTTTTAATTATTTCAGTTCTCCGTTTACATATTTTTCCGTCTTAACAGTCTTACCATTTTCGTCGGTTTCCCTCCACACGCCATTCTTCTTTCCCTTTACGTAATACCCTGTTAGCCTCATTTTACCGCTATCAAAATATTCGGTAGCAGGGCCGTCCAGCTCATTGTTTTTATAGGTCTCTTCCATATTAATGGCACCCGTACTATAGTAGGTTTTTTGCACACCCTCTAAGACGCCGTTTTTGTAATTGTACTCAATAGATAATTTGCCATCGGCATAAAACCATTTGGTAAGGCCATCGCGGTTACCGTTTACCCAATTGCCGTCTTCCTGGGGCTTTCCATCTGTGTAATAGGTTCTTTTTAAGCCGTTTAGCACCCCGCCTTTGTAAGTTGCCAGTACATTTATACGGCCCAGGTTGCTGTAGTATTTACACTCGCCTTCTAATTTACCATCGGCATAGTTTTCGTACTTGTTTATTCGGCCGTTTTGGTCAAGCTCTATAGCAATGCCGTTTAGCGTGCCTTTGTTATATTCTTCAACACTTCGCAGCATACCGTTTTGGTGGAAGATTTGCCAAAGGCCGTTTTTCTTATCGTCAATGTAATGGCCTGTACCATCAAGGCTATTTATTTTTTCTTTCCATAAGCCCTGTTTGCGGCCTTGTGCATCAATTTTGTTAGTATCTGCAGCTACCTGTGCAAACACGGTTACATTAAATAAAAACGATACTAAAACTACTACTAACTGTTTCATACTATTTTGATGGATGAAAAATGAAATCGGGCAAATTTAGCAGATTTTGTGAATTAGCGCCACTTCTATTTACTTGTGCTCATACAAAGGCAACATAAGTTGGGAGGCAACGGTTTGGGCAAGTTGTTTTCCTTCTTCGCTAAAGGGCCAGTAAAAAAGGGCTTTTATTGCATGGTCTTTTTGCATGCTTTTAATGGCATCTAGGGTTAGCTTTTGCGTAAGCCCCTGTTTTCTAAACTCTGGCAGTACGTAAGCAGAGCATAAGTATATAGCCTCAAAATTATCGCCTGGTTGGGTTTGTTCCAGCAGCTCGCGCTCGGTTAGTTTTCCTTCCAAAAACAGGTTCATTAATTCCGTAGTGGTGGGGAATATTAATAACCATACTATAGGGCCATCATCATTAGCTACCTCGCTAAATGTGGCGGGGTGCAACTGCTCCAACCGCTCCCTTTCTTCGTCGGTAACGCTTATCTGGTCAGGGTCTGTCCGGGTACCGAAAAACTCCGTTACCAGCTTAATCATGCGGTCGTAATTGTTTGCCATACTATATTTAAACCTTTGGGTTGGGAAATTATGTAGAGAGGCAAATATAGCACCTTATAATGGCCCTTAAGCAGGCTAATTTTGCAGGCAATAGTAGTAACAGTTGCTGCTGGCAGTGTCGGGGTACTGCTGATAATCTTGCGCCCACATCGGGCGTAAACATGGTTAAAAAAACAGCTTATCAACCTTTAACCTAATGGGCAAATTGGTTTGTAAAATAAACCAGTTAGCTACCAGTCTTTTTATACGGTTAATATTATTTATAAGCATTAAAACAGGTATGGCTTTGTTGCTTTGCTTTTAAACATAAACAATAGCCCGCATTTTATTGTTGTTAAACATATTACACACTATACAGTCCCAAATAAATGAACATAGACACTGACAAAGAAAATGCCTACATCCTGCAAAGGGTAAAAAAGGAACATAAAGTATGGCAGGGCTCCTATGTATTATTGGCATTAGCATCGCTGGGGTTTTACTTTTTAGTAAAGCTAGATGTATTTGATGTGCTGGGCAAATACCACAATATTATACAACGGTGGCTTTTTGCGGGCTTTTTAATATTTATTGTACTTGCCATTTCTAAATATACACAGGCATTTATAGTAAAACACAACCACGCTAAAGCTATAGCCTACAACATAGTTCGGCTGGTGCGCATTTTGGCGTTTTTTGCCATTGTTATGATTGTAGTGGCTGTGTTGTTTGAAAACTGGTACACAGCTGCCGTGTCGCTAGGGTTATTCTCTTTAGTATTGGGCTTTGCACTGCAAACGCCTATATCATCATTTATCGGTTGGCTTTATATTATTATACGCATACCCTATAAGGTGGGCGACCGTGTGCAGATAACAGGTTTTAAGGGCGATGTGGTAGAGATAGGCTACCTGGATACCACACTGTGGGAGTTTAGTGGCGACGCCCTAACCTACGATTTGCCCAGCGGGCGGCTAATCCGTTTCCCAAACACGTTGGTTTTACAATGCGAAGTATACAACTACTCGTGGCGCAAGTTTCCGTATATATGGAATGAGATAACATTTGATGTAGCATACGAAAGCGACTTTGCCTTTGTAGAAAACATACTGCGGCAAACCACCAAAGAAATGCTTGGCCCCGGCACCGACGAAAGGGTAAAGGTGCTAAAGCATATGGTGCAGCAAACACCGGTAGATACACTAATAATAGGCGAATACCCTTTTGTTACCCTACGTACCAACACTAACACATGGGTAGAAGTAACTGTAAACTACCTGGTAGACCCTAAAAACGCCGCTGCCATACGTTCTGAAATTATCCGCAAAGCTATACCATTACTCTTGCAAGAGCCTGCCAGGGTTATGTTCCCTAAGGCAAATGCGCGGTAGGGCTATTGATAAAGCGCAAGCATTTCTTTAAACAGCACATTAAGGGTTTTAAGGGGGATGTCTTTAGTAGGGTCAACCAGCAAAATTTTCATGGTTTTGCGCTTTTCCTGTAATAATTCTGGGTGGCTTATTTGCGCACCTTTCACTATGCCAATATAAGGCTGTTTATATTTTTTATGGGTCCACAGGTAGCAAAACATTTTGCCCTTGTAGTAATAAAATGGCAGGCCGTATTTCCACTCCTCGGTAATGTACGGGCTTTGCTTTAGTATATAGGCACGCAGGTATTCCATGCAGCTTTTGGCCGGCTCCGGCTGTTGGGCAAAGAAATTATCGAGCGGGGTTAGCATGGGGTAAAAATACAAAACCCCCAACATTCCTGTTGAGGGTTTTTTGGTAGCGCGGGGGGGACTCGAACCTCCGACCTTTGGGTTATGAGCCCAACGAGCTACCACTGCTCTACCGCGCACTATTGAGGGTGCAAAAGTATACATTATATTGACATTTTCAACATAAAAAATAAAATAATGTTCGATAATGCCTGATACCAAGGGTTTAAGGTTTATTGCGGTTTGCCAAAAGTTTATACATTTGCCTTGTAAATGCCCTGGTGGCGAAATTGGTAGACGCACCATCTTGAGGGGGTGGCGGGCAACCGTAGCGGTTCGAATCCGCTTCAGGGCACAATAGAAATCCCGGCAAAGTACCGGGGTTTTTTATTTGCTGCTAAATCGCAGAAAAATCAAGTCGTCCATAATCCCTACCTTTGCCCCATGCACAAAGCAGGATTCGTAAATATTATAGGCAAACCCAATGCGGGCAAGTCAACCCTGATGAACGTACTTACCGGCGAACGTTTATCTATAATTACCCCCAAGGCACAAACTACCCGCCACCGTATTTTGGGTATTGTAAACGGGCCTGAGTTTCAGCTGGTATTTTCTGATACCCCCGGTATTGTTAAAGCCGGATACAAGCTGCACGACAGTATGATGAAGTTTGTGCGCAGCGCGTTAACCGATGCCGACATTATATTGTACGTTGCCGATATTAAAGAGCCTATTGAGGCCAACGAGATAATGGAAAAAGTGGTGCATGCCACCGTGCCGGTTATCCTTGCGCTTAATAAAATTGACACGGTGGATCAGGCTACGGTAAAAGAACGCATGGCCCAATGGCAGGCGTTATTGCCAAAGGCACAGGTAATTCTTTTATCTGCTTTAGAAACCTTAGGAACCGATTCGTTGCTGGAGACCTTAGTAAGCCTGCTTCCTGAAGGCGAACCGTTTTACGATAAAGAAGCACTTACCGATAAGCCCGAACGCTTTTTTGTGTCGGAGATTATCCGTGAAAAGATATTTATGAACTACCAGCAGGAGATACCTTACAGCTGCGAAGTGGAGATTGAAGAATACAAAGAAGAAGAAACCATTACCCGCATCCGCGCGGTGATTGTTGCCGCCCGCGAAACCCAGAAAGGCATATTGATAGGCCACAAAGGCTCTATGCTTAAAAAGGTTGGCACACAGGCACGTATAGATATTGAGAAATTCCTTGACCAAAAGGTGTTTTTAGAACTGTATGTTAAGGTTAAGCCCGACTGGCGCAACGATGAACGCTTTTTGAAACAACATGGCTACGAGTTGTAGAATATGACCAATATTAGTTGTTACTTAACTAGAAAATCCTATTTTTGAGCGAACAATTTTTCACTATGAACTTTCCTGAAGAACTTAAGTATACTAAAGACCACGAGTGGGTACGTTTAGATGGCGATACTGCAACCATTGGTATTACTGCATTTGCCCAAAGCGAACTTGGCGATATTGTGTTTGTTGACATTACCACTGTTGGCGATAGCGTAGATGCAGAGAGCGTGTTTGGCACCGTAGAGGCTGTTAAAACCGTATCAGACCTGTTTATGCCTGTTACCGGCGAAGTGTTAGAGGTTAACCCTGCACTAGACGGAAACCCTGAGTTGGTAAATACCGACCCATACGGCGAAGGCTGGATGATTAAAGCCAAAGTAGCCAATGTTGCTGATGTTGCCGGCCTTTTATCGGTTGAGCAATACCGTGCGCTGATAGGCCACTAAGCTTCGGCTTAGTTTTTGCTGCCCTGTAAGGGTACGTATATGGATTCTGTTTTAAAACCGAAGAAAACCCCCAAGGCTAACTTGGAGCGCAGGCGTTTCATGTATTTTGAAATAGCCCTGCTTTTGGTTTTGGGTATAGTGTACTGGGCGTTTAACTACACATCAGCCGAGGCGGATGACTTTTACTTCGCCCCAAAAGACTCGTCAGACTTTTACATTGCCAAAGAGGTATACGTGTTTAAGCCCATTGCCGATAATGCAAAGCCTAGTGCATCTAAGCAAAATACCAAACCTTTAAAAAGTGTAGACAATATAACCCCGGTAAAAAACCAACCGGTAACGGTTACCCCTATTGTAAATCCTGTAAAACCGGTTATTACAACCCCTACTGATAACAATACTCCTAAGCAG
>JAIXUZ010000241.1 GCA_027483285.1 Bacteroidota bacterium | reverse complement strand
GAAAAAGATATTAGTATTAGCTTTTGTGGCCTTAAGCCTTGGCCTTTCGGCACAAACACTGCGCAACAGTTCTAACAGCACTATTGGCAAAATTGAGAGTAATGGCACAGTCCGTAATTCATCAAACAGTACTATTGGTAAAATTGAAAGCGACGGAACTATCCGCAATTCATCAAACAGCACTATAGGTAAAATAGAGAGCAACGGCACATTCCGCAACTCATCAAACAGTACTATTGGTAAAATTGAAAGCGATGGAACAGTTAGAAACTCATCTAACAGTACCATTGGTAAAATAGAGAACGACGGCACAGTGCGTAACTCATCTAACAGCACTATTGGCAAAGCCGAGGGTGTAAAGAAAAGCTGGGCTGCTGCGTATTTTTTCTTTGATTACTTTAAAAAGTAGTCAGTAGTTGGTAGTCAGTAGTCAGATTCAGCGCTGTTTATATTTTAAAAGGCTGGTTACAATTCCCCTCCTAATGTAGGAGGGGTGGCCTTTAGGCCGGGGAGGTATAGCAATAGTACCCCCTCCCCGCTTCGCCCGCCCGGATGAATGGAATTCATCCATTCGGACAGGCGGTACTCCCCCTATTTTAGGGGGAGAGTTTGACTTGCTGAAACATTGAAAGTAATTCTTTAGCAGTGGTTGCTTTGGGCAGGTTAAGCATTTTTGATGCTTGAATAAATACTTCTGCTGCATCTTTGCCTGCATCGCGTATATCTACCAATGCTGTAGCGCCTTTCGACTTTGACAGCTTTTCTCCATCGGCCCCCATAATTAAAGGGTGTAACAGGAATTTTATCTGCGTAAAACTTTGTAAATCGGGTAACAGTGCTGCTAGGTAGGTTTGCGCTGCGGTAGATTGCAATAAATCTTCGCCACGGACAATGAAGTTTATGTTGTACAGTACATCATCGGCTACGGATGCCATTTGGTAAGCCGCACGGCCGTTTTTGCCCCTTACAATAAAATGCCGCATATCGGTGTATAAATCTACCGGAGGGCGGGTGTTCCAAACATCGGTAAAACTAACTGTGCTGCCACCCTCGGGTGTAATAATGCGCCAGTTGGTCTCGGGTGTTTCAAACGGTATATGCAGGGGTATGCAATGCCCGTCGTACAGCATGCCGGGCAGCTCGTGTACCCTTTTGCGGCTGCAATTGCAGGCAAACAACCGGCCTTTTTCTTTTAGCTGATTTAGGTACGAATTGTATAAATAGAGCCGCGTGTGCTGCGAGTGGTTTTTAAAGAAATCATCAACCGATGTAGGTCCCGAATCGTAATCCAGCCCCAGCCAATCAATCCCCGTAAAAATATCTTCTATAAACTCTTCGCGGGCACGCTCGCCATCAATATCGTCAATACGCAGGTGGATGGTTCCGTTGGCTGATGAGCGTGCATATAACCACGTTATAATAAACGATAGCGCGTTGCCAATGTGCAGCCAACCCGAAGGTGTTGGGGCAAAACGGGTTTTAACAACATCATTACCCATACTACCTACACTTTTGAATAGCTTACAAAGCCCAGTTCGCGGGTAAAGTTTTCGTGGTTGCGGATGATGGTATCAATAAGCTGGTTGTACTTGGTGGTATAGGCCAGCTTGCCTAAAAAAAGCATATCAAAAGTGGTACTATCGTGAAAATCAACCTTTTTAACAAAGCCCGTAATAAGCTTAGCGCCTGTTTGGGTAAGGAACTCATCGGCTATTTTGCCATTTTTAAGTGTGGTGCAGCAACCAAAATGCACCCTGCGGCCATCAAATATATTTTTGGTCTTTTTATTCTCCATTGATAGTTGCATAAGCTCAGCCAGGCTAATGTGGTTGTGCTTATCGAGGTAAATATTGCCCGACCGCCCATGGAATGCCAGGTAGATAATGCCATAGCCTTTGTACTTGCGGTTTTCTGACAGCAGGTTGAAGTAATATTTAAGCTGTTCTACAGTAGAGCAATGCTTATGTATCACCTTAATATTCATATTAGTAGAAAGATGTTGCAAGACAGGGGCTATCGAAATTTCTTTCGATAGGTTGTTCTCATTCCAGTTTCCTTCTAAACAAATAATGCCGGGCATATTGCTGCAAGTTAGTCAATCCAGATTAGTTGTCGGCTTTGACGTGTGCGGCCTGCCCATACAGTGCAATAATACACCCCTTTGGCCAACGAGCCCTGGTTAATATCAAAACGCTGTATGCCGGGCGATAATGTACCGCTGTGGATAACACGTATGGCTTGGCCTAAATCATTATGCAGGGTAACCAGCACATTCTGTTTAGCCTTAATCTCAAACTCAACCGTAGCATGGCCTTGCGCAGGGTTAGGGAATACCTTTAAGCCTGTAGCTTCTGTAGGAGCCACATCTTTAACCGTTGTTATTTGGCCTATGCTGGTAATATTGCCTGTAAACATGCCATCGCCATGGGTAGCCACCACTATTAACCCGTCAGATGGGCGTGTTTCAACCACATTAACCAGCGCGTTGCCAATGGTAGATGCACCTTGTTGCACCCACACAGTGTTTAAGCCATTAAGGCTGTCGGTAGCATACAGGCCGGTGCTAGTACCCACAAAGTAAGCAGTGTTACCATCTTGCAACGGCAAAATAGAAGCCCATCGTACCGAAGGGCCATTGCCGCCACCGCCTGTTGTTTGCTCTAAATTGCCCGCTACGCGCACCCAGCTGGCACCGGCGTTGGTAGAGTGGAAAATACTGTATACGGCATAGTTAGAGAATATTGCTATCACCTCATCGCCATTGTTTGGGTTAACGGCTATTGATGATATATTACCCGCAGATGGCATTACCGATGGGCTGGTGGTAGAGGTAATTTCTGTTACTATTGGGGTATTGCTTTCAGCGTTGTCTACACGGTAAATGCGGCGCTTGTTGGTGCCAAAATACACACGGTGGGCGGGTGTGTTACATGCGGTAATGGCAGTAATGGTGCGGTTGGTATCAACAGTGCCTGCAATAACATCCCAGCCTGCATCTTTACGGTTGTAGCTACCATCAAGGGTAAACTGATCGAGGCTGCGGTTGCGCCACAGGCGGTCTCCGCCAGCTAGGTACATAATATCCTGGTCGTTAGGGTCTAGCGTAAATACGTTTATAAAGTCGTACAGGTTAGTGTCTATTGATGCAGGGTCTATACGTGTTAGCTGGTTTATCAGCCCCGTATTGCTGTTCATTGTAGATTTTACTACCTGCCCAAGCTGGCGCGAGTAATAGTAGTACTGGCTATTGGCTGTAATGGCACAATAAGCCCCATCGCCATTAAAAGGCAATGTCCAGTTGAATAATGGGTCGGTAGTGTTTGTGTAAAGTGTAGCATTATCCTGCGTGCCGCCAATAATTACAGGGTCGTTAGGCACTGTTTTATCTATGCCTACGGTGTAAAATTGTATGGTTTGGTAGCCACGGTTTAATGATGTCCACGTAACGTTTTGCGCCATAACATCGGTAGTTTTAAAAACGCCCCCATCGTTACCGCAAATAAAAGAGTTGGGCTCTGACGGCATAAAAGCAAATGCGTGGATATCGGGATGGTTGTTTGGGTACGATTCAAAAAACGGGGTGGTAGTACCTACGCCATAACCACCTATTTGTTTGGTGTTGTTGGCTGTTGCAAACCCATCGGTAGAGCGGAAAATATTGGTACCGCCTATAAGTACGGTATTGGCATCGTCAGGCTTAACGGCAACCACCAGGTTGTAGCCACCCTGGGCATTAAAGTTGCTAAACTGTGGCTGGTTAGCTGGTAATGATGATGAACGGTCTTCCCACACGCCGCCTAGGCCGCTGCCATCGCCACTAACATAGGTATACTTCCAAAAGCTGTTTTGCTCAGGCTCGCCGGCGTAGTTTACACTGGTTTGGCCGCTGCCGGGCGTAACGCCCAAAAAGTAAACCTCATTCTCGTTTTGTGGGTTGTAGTTCATTACAATACGGTCGTAAACTGCACCAAAGCCGTTAGGGATAATGTTTACCCAGTTGATACCATCGGCACTACGCCAAATACCGCCTTGGGTACCATCGCTGCTTAGTGCAGCATATACCACACCTGTTGGGGTTACAATTACGTTAGTAAAGTATGAGCCATTTTGGCTGCCGCGGACAATAGTCCAGGTAGTCCCCCCGTCGGTACTGCGCCATATAGCGCCGTAGGTGGCTGCATACAACTCATCCTCAACCATGTTAGATGGGTCGGTGGCTACGTTCCATGTTATCTCCCACACATTGTCAAACGTTTGGGGTGTTGTGTTTCCGGTTGATGGCAGGTTGCTCCAGGTTATGCCCCCGTCGGTAGATTTATAAATACCATTGCCTAGAAAGAATGCGCCGCCTGCGCTGGCCGATGTGCCGTAGCCTTCGCCAGTGCCATAATACCATGTATTGTGGTGGCCGGGGCGAACATCTTGTGTAATGCAGGTTGTGCCCACCACATCGTCAAGAGCCGATACCTTGTTCCAGCTTTGGCCGCCATCGGTTGTGCGCCATACGCCGCCCGATACCTGCCCGGCTATCATTATATCATCATTGTCAACATCAACAGCCAATGCACGGGTGCGGCCACCGTGGTTCCACGGGCCACGGGCGGTATAGTTTACCAGCGATTTTGCCGTTTTGGCAAACGGCAGCATAGCGTCTGATGGTAATGTACCTGCAAAGGCCAGCTCTTTATAGCGCATCCCATCGGGTATTTTGCCAGTAGCAGGGTCGGCAAGGCGGTTATATTCCCACCAAAAGCGCCTGCCCGATGCCTCGTTTCCACTGCCGCCACGCTCATGTTCCTCGCCTTCGCCACCTTTGTAGCGCAATTCAAAGTTATGCCCTTGTGTAGGCTTTATAAAAGAAAATCCGCTGCAAAGTACTATAGCTGCTGCAAAACAGAGTAAGATGGTACGTGTGTGTTTCATAGTTTCTAAACTCAATAATTTTCAAATATAAGGTTTGCGTTTAAATCTTACCCTATATTTGAAGGGTTATGAGCAACCCTGTTAAAGAATATTTTCAATCGCGCATTGG
>JAIXUZ010000208.1 GCA_027483285.1 Bacteroidota bacterium | reverse complement strand
TACTACCCGCATCAATCCCCACATTTTACAAGCGCAGCAATTTGATTTGAAGCCACTGGTTGGTGAAGTGTTTTACAAGGATATTCTTGATAACCCAACCTCAGCAGAAAACACTTTGTTATTAAATGGCGGTGCTTATAGTTATCAGAACAAAAACTATGAATTCTCCGGATTAAAAATAGTGTTGGCTTATTATGCTTACGCGCGCATTATTGAAAACCAGAATATACATGTAACCCGCTTTGGTGTTGTATTTAAAAACAATGCCGATGTATCAGAACGGGTAGATGAAAAAACACTGCAACGCCTAATACTCCAAACCCGAAACCAAGCCCGCGCCTATTGGGATGAATGCCATCTATTCTTGAACAGGAAAAGTATTTCTTATCCATTATGGGCAAATCAGCCCAACACTAAACCACGGATTAATATTAGCGCCGTGGGATAGTGCAATAAAATCAACATTAAAAAAACTAAACCAATGGAACCTGATTTAACATGGGTATACTCTACCCTGTCGGCAGCGGGCGGAGCCAGCGTTACGTGGCTGTTCAGCCGCAAGAAACAAAAGGCAGAAACGGTACAAACCGAACTTGACAACGTACAGAAAGCCGTAGAAATATGGCGACAAACTGCTGAAGACCTGAAGAAAGAAGTAGAACAACTGCGCGCCGAAGTAAAAGAACTGCAAAAAGTAGTGGCCGATTTACACAAAGAAAACCTGGCCCTAAAAGAACAAGTATCAAAATTTAAAACCTAAAACAATGCAACTAAGCCAACAACTAACCCTTGCCAACTTTACTAATATTACCAATGATGTATTGCAACAACTGGGCGAGAGCCCAACAGCTGTAAAGTTGAAGTACAAAGAGCAATTCAACCCGCCACCAAGCATTGTAGCCAATATGCAAAAGCTTAGCAGCAGGCTCGACATTGTAGCCATGAAAATGAGGGCTGCTGGTTATGGATTTGATATTACGAGTGGATACCGTTGCGAACGATTAAATAACGCCGTTGGTGGAAAGAAAAACTCGGCTCACGTGCGCGGGTTGGCTGCCGACATTCATTTTAGCAGTCAAGTCCATGCAAAAGAATTGATAGCAGCACTTATTGCTGCCGATTTTAAGCGCATAGGGTTGGGATCATCCTTTATACATGCAGACATTGACAACACCCTGCCACACCCTGCTTGCTGGTTATACTCAGCTAAATTTAAAACCCCCGCATGGCTTGCTGCGTGGGAAAAGGATATTGAGGGGCAATTAAAAAATTAACAGATAAAGAGATAAAAAATGAAGGAATGGAAAAACTACTTGCTTGTATTATGTTGCCTGCAATTGTTGGCTTACTTATGAAAGGGTGCTTTAATAAATCAGTTTACGAAACTGAAATCGCGGGCTTAAATGACAAACTGGTTAGGCAAGAATCTGCCTTAAAAATTATAATGCGCAAAGACAGTAGCAGGCTATACCAAATGGAGCAAAAACTAATGAGCGAGCGCCACGCCCGTATTTTAGCAGAAGATGCGTCAAAACGCTTTAAAACACTCTCTGCTGCTATTAAAGCCAAGGTTGAAGTGCGGCGCGATACCATTTGGGTACCATTTACCGATAGTTCTTTGACATATTGTGACGATACCATTGATATTCCTATAGCTTATAACGACAAATGGTTTTACCTGGGCGGCAAGGTGCAACACAATGGTTTGCTATTAGACAGTATTGGATTTAAACCGGGTTATGTAAACATGGTTATAGGAGAACAACGCCGGGGCTTATTTAAAAAGCCTTTGCCTGTTGTTGAACTACAGATAGAAAACCCTTACATGAACATAGTATCGGCTAACAATGTTGTGGTAAAAGATAAACGCAGAAAGCCGCTCCTTTTAAGCCGGACAGCTATGCTGGTGTATGGGTTTGTATTAGGTTCTATACTTATTAAGTAGTTTTTATATTTGCTAAAAAAACAAAATGGATAAGAACGGAATTATACCTTACCTGAATTTTAACTGCGATGCCAAAGAAGGTTTTAATTTTGATTACCCTAAAGAATTAATAATAGGAAATAGTCGGAGATATTTTACTTTATCAACGGCCATAGCTAAAACAGGCCTATTAAGAAATCTAATTACCAAATACTAACTCAGCTCGCAGAAATAAAATTCTACATATTATTTAAACTTAAAAAACAAGTGATGCGACTATTTATACTAACATTATTTTCTACAATAATTTTCTCATGTAATAATGACGTATATGAAGGAAAATGGATTGTAAATAAATCAACTGATACAATCATAGAGCTCGACACACTAAAATTAATTAACTACTTTGAACTTAATTTTGAAGTCATCAAAAATCGTATAGGATGGTCTGATTCTTTATACATGGTAAACTCATTATATAAAATTAAAGATAGTCTATTAGCAGCAAGACCTGAATTGTCCGAAGGACAAGTATGGGACTCTTCTTTAGTAATATTTGATAAGTTTAAAAAAGCAAGATTGATAAACTTAGAATGTGAGAGTATTTTTGACATCAGGAAAAGTAAAGACAGCTATATACTAGATATAATATTAAATTATAAAACGAAAACAATAGATAAAACTATTTATTTATATAAAAATATTCTACTAACTTCTAAAGGCTCAATAATAATAAGTGGGTATAATAATGAAGACAGTCTAAATATAATATATGATGAAAGCAATGACCAATTAATCTGGAAGGAAAAAAATATTACTTTAACAAAAAAATAATTTAAGATAAAGAAATGAATATTATTGAGAATTAATAATAGGATACGGTTGGTAACGTCCCAATTTGACACCACCGCGACTAATAAAGAGTAAACCACCTTTTACTCGCTTACAAGGTAGCCTCGGCAGTATGTCGGGGCTGTTTTGTTTAGCCGCAGCCCTGAGTGTTTAATTTGTTCCAGTCAAAATCTTTGGGAATAGGGGTTTGCTAAAATGGAATAGAATACTTAACTTGTAACACTAAGAGAATGAAGTGTAGGTTTTGGATTATGGGGAATTTGTAAAGGACAAACTAATAAACGACTATGGACAATCAATCAAAAGAAAAAAAAGAAGAGCAAGTGTTCGATTTATCTCGGATGAAAGCTATACAGGAATTATACGCCAAGAAAGGGATAGAATTCGTGGACGAAACGCAGGA
Source organism: Bacteroidota bacterium (assembly GCA_027483285.1). GTDB lineage: Bacteria > Bacteroidota > Bacteroidia > CAMBQF01 > CAMBQF01 > CAMBQF01. The sequence continues at coordinate 2,750 of JAIXUZ010000208.1, read as the reverse complement.
AAGCATCGGGAAAACTTCGGTGCTATTTTGGAACACGCCCAAAAGCGAGCCGACAGAAGAAGCGGAAACAGACAATGCGGAAACAGACGAAGCTGAAACTTACTTGCGATATCTGAACATGAGAAAGTAAGCAGACGAGAAGCGGTTGCTAGGTATCTAAATGCTTTTGCAAGTAAATTTAGAATTTGCCATGTGTTTAACTTTGATTACTCTAAAGAACAATAAAGAGTAAAAGATTTTTTACTCGCTTATAAGGTAGCCTCGGCAGTATGTCGGGGCTGTTTTGTTTTAAATAATAAACCCCCACCGGTGAGGGTGAGGGTTTGGAATATTTATTGGGGTTATTTATTTACCCCCTCCCTCCAGCCTTTGGCTGGAGTACTCCCCCTTCGCAGGGGGAGAGCTAAAATAGATTAACCGCGTTTTAGTACTTCGTCAACCATGCCGTAGGCTAGGGCTTCTTCGCTGGTCATCCAGTAGTCACGGTCGCTGTCGGCGTATACTTTATCATAGCTTTGGCCTGAGTGGTTAGCAATGATTTCGTAAAGCTCCTTTTTCAGCTTTTGAATTTCGCGGGCTGTGATTTCGATATCCGAAGCCTGGCCTTCTGCTCCACCTAATGGTTGGTGAATCATTACACGAGAGTGTTTTAAGCAGCTGCGTTTACCTTTTTGGCCAGCGCACAATAGCACGGCTGCCATAGAGGCTGCAATGCCGGTACAGATAGTTGCCACATCGGGGTTGATGTATTGCATAGTATCGTAAATACCTAAGCCTGCATATACACTGCCACCCGGTGAGTTTACGTATATCTGAACGTCTTTCTTAGAATCTACACTATCTAAGAAAAGCAACTGTGCCTGGATAACGTTGGCTACATAATCGTTAATGCCTTCGCCCATAAAAATGATGCGGTCCATCATAAGGCGAGAGAATACGTCGATAGCCTGCGCATTCATCTGGCGCTCCTCTATAATATAAGGAGTTAGGGCGCGGGTGCTAAGCGACATGTATTTGTCTAAATGCATGCTGTTAAAGCCTTTGTGCTTTACGGCATACTTCTTAAATTCATTTTGATCGAACATATAAATGCTGTTGTTTGATTTGTTTAATTAATCCGTACTATTTATTACGACGGTTATGAATCAAAAATATTTTATAAATCTAACAGTTCGGCCTCTTTTGTTTCTTCTTCTATTAATCTTTTGAACTCTTCTTTGTTAACGCTTTTTTTGTTAACGCCAAGGTTCTCTTTAAAGAAGGCAAAAAGCTTTTTGTTTTTGGCTTGGTCTAAGTAACGCTGGCGTTGCTCTTCGCTTTCCAATAAACGTTTGGCCTGGTCTTTATAAAAGGTATCATCATCACGGTCGGGCATTCCGTACATACGGAACATAGCTTTAACAGCTTCTTCAGCTTCGCGCTGAAGGTCGTCCATGGTGATGTTTAACCCGTTTTTGTTCATAATGTCGCCCTCTATAACAGACCAACGTAAATAACGTTTAAGGTTTGTCATTTCTTTTGCAAATTCGTCGTCAGTCATTGGTTTTTCAGCCACTGTAGGCAACCAACGTACTAAGAATTCTTCAGGCAGTTGAACATCAACGTTAGAACGCAACCAGTTGCGCACATCGTAATCAAATTTATAGTCGCTTTCTTGCGTGTATTCGCGCTCCATAAGGTTACGCAACTCGGTACGCATACCCTCAACATCGGTTACTTTACCGGGGCCAAAGGCACGGTCGAAAAAGTCCTGGTCAATCTCGGGCTTAGCAGCGCGGCGAACTTCTTTGATGGTAAACTCAAACGGGCCTACAACTTGCAAAGCACGTTCTTCGTCAATTTTAAAGGTATCGGCCAGTTTACCGGTATCGCCAAAAATATCAGCAAGTTCAAAGGTAACAACGTCGCCTTCTTTTTTGCCTAAAAGGGCTGCTTTTACTTTCTCGTTACCTTCTGTTAAGTAGAAGGTTTCGCCGGTAAACAGGTCGCCATTGGTTTCTTTAAGGTCGCCAAAAACAACGTCTGTCTCGTTGGCAGGCTCTTCTACCTTCGTTTCTTTAGTAAGGCGCTCTTGCAGGTTGGTTACGTACTCGTCGATGTCGTTATCAGACACCTCGATAGTATGGTAGTCAAACTTAGGCAGGGCAGCCATATCAACAGAAACCTCAGGCGTTAGGCCCAGCTCGTAAGCAAAGGTAAACTCGGTTTGGTTGTCCCAATCGTAGCTGTAAGCCTCTACATTGTAAGGAATAGGCTGGCCAAAGTAGCGCACCTCGTTCTCTTTCATATACTTATCCAAAGCATCGGCCATGGCGTTGGTTACCAACTCGCCCAAAAGGTCTTTGCCCATGCGCTTTTTAATAACCGCAGCAGGCACCTTGCCCGGACGGAAGCCCGGCAGTACAGCCTGTTTTTGGTATTCTTTTAGTTTTTTCTCGTATGTATCGGCATAATCAGCAGCCTCAACTGTTACTTTCAGCACGTCATTTAATGGGCCGATGTTTTCGCGGGTAATATTCATGATATGGTATTTACAAAAATAAAGCCGCAAAGATACTACGACATTTTGACAGGGGCAAATTTCAGTTCCCTGTTGCCGGTTGACAGTTGGCAGTAAGGATAGGCAATAAAAAAGCCCCTTGCGGGGCTTTGTATTATAAACTACTCGTCGTCTTTATCCTTGGCCTTATCAACCTTAAGCTTCATGCCCTGGGCGTAGGTAACGCTTTTCTGCGGCCTAACGGTTTTCT